>JBEBGK010000089.1:0-8864 GCA_040081515.1 Chthoniobacteraceae bacterium | reverse complement strand
ATACACCTACACGCTGCGCGACCTCACTGGCGTGGAGTCGCTCGATCCGGCGAAGGAGTTTCCCGTCGATGGCGCGGCGGGCGAGGGTTTCACCAATGCGGGCGCGGCGCTGGTGATGTCGCCCGCGCTGCTCACGAAGTATCTCGATGCGGCGAAGGAAGTCGCGAGCCATGCAGTCTTGCTGCCGGAGGGCATTCGCTTTTCTCCGAGCAACTCGCCACAGGACTGGACTGATGAGACACTGGCGGCGATTCGCGCGATCTACGCGCGGCACACGGTGACCGGTGAAGGAGCGCAGACCACGCAGCAGGGCATCAAGCTCGACACCGGCACCGGCGGCGGACGGCTGCCACTCAGGCGTTATCTGGATGCGCTGCAAGGCCGTGGCAGCGCCGGGGGCTTGAGCCCGAAGTATCTCGGTATCCTGCGCGAGGCGCTCATCGGCACACAGCGGTCCGTGCTGCTCGATCCGCTGCGGGCGAAGTTCAAAAACACGCAACTCACCGTGGCCGACATCGAGCCCTGGCAGCAGGTGTTGTGGCGATTTGCCACCGTGGGACACATCGGCAAGGAGAACGGCCCGAAGGCCTGGCAGGAGCCGGTGACACCGCTGGTCGGTCAGCACGAGATGCGCGTGAAGCTCAACACCGATCGCGACCTTACGCTCTATCTCAGTACCGGCGATGCGGGCGATGGAGCTGCCGGCGATGACGCGGTGTGGGAAAATCCACGCCTCGTCGCTCCGGGGAGGCCAGACCTGCCGATCGATGGCCTGCCGGATTTGGTGAAACACCTCGAGACGCACCGGGCGAGGATCATCGCGACCGCGGAGGCGTGTCTTTCCACGATCGCGGAAGGGAAGGCCGACGCGGATGCCGATCTGCTGGTCGCGTGGCGTGAATATCTCGGATACGGCACGACGAAGCTGGAGCCATTGCTCGCGAAAAAGATGGAGAGCACGCCGGATTACAACTTCATCAAGGGCTGGCAGGGTGAGCAGGCGCTCAGCGTGCTGGCGAATTCCTCGGATGCGACCGTGCGCATTCCCGGCGTGATGAAGGCGCACAGCGTCGCCACGCATCCGTCCCCAAAGCTCGCGTCAGTGATCGCGTGGCGCAGTCCGGTGAATGGAAATCTGGGCATCAGCGGGGATGTCGCCGACGCACATCCTGAATGCGGCAACGGCGTCACCTGGGTGCTGGAGGTCCGCCGCGGTCACACGAGCGAGGTGCTCGCCAGCGGCGTGTCGAAAGGTGCGACGGTCCTGCCGATGGGGCCGTTTCGGAATGTGCGGGTGGAGGCGGGGCAAGTCGTCGCGCTCGTCATCGGTCCGCGCGATGGCAATCATGCCTGCGATCTCACGGCGGTGAACCTCACACTCAGCGATGGCGGGACGACGTGGGATCTCGCGAAGGACGTGTCGCCGAAAATCCTGGCGGGAAATCCAAATGGCGCGTGGCATTTCCTCAGCCAGCCCGCGACGATCGAAGCCGCGCCGGATTTGCCGCCATCGATCGCCGAGTGGCGCAAGGCACCGTCGGCCGCGCTCGCTGCGAAAGTGCGGGAGCATCTGGAGAAGGATTTTCCGCTCACCAGCCCGCTGCTCGCTCACTCGATGCGGTCGTTCCGTCCCGCTGCCGCCAGCGGTGCGCTGAAGGCGACCGCGCCCTCGGTGATCGAAATCCAGATCCCCGCCGCGCTGGCGAAGGGCACGGAGTTTGTCGTCACCGGCAGGCTGGCCTCGAAGACCGAAGGCAGTGTGCAAATGCAGGTCCTCACGGAGAAGCCGGACGCGACCCGGGGGCTGGTCGCGGGGAAATCTGATTCCGCAATCGCGAAAGGCCAGTGGAGCGACAACAACCTCGTCACGCAGCACAGCGCGCCGATCATCGTGAACGATGGGAGCGAGGCGCGGAAACGTTTCGAGGAGGCGTTCGACGGTTTCCGGGCGCTGTTCCCCATCGCGCTCTGCTACTCGAAAATCGTGCCGGTGGATGAAGTGGTCACGCTGACGCTCTTTCATCGCGAGGACGATCACCTGCGGCGTCTGATGCTGGACGACGCGCAGACGCGCGAACTCGACCGGCTGTGGGAAGAGCTGATTTTCGTGAGCGAGGCGCCGCGGAAGCAGGTGGATGTCTTCGAGCAACTGTTTCAATTCGCCACACAGGACGCAAAGCCCAGCGCCTTCGAACCGATGCGCCAGCCGATCCTGAAGGCTGCGGCGGCCTTCAAGGAGAAGCAAAAGGCCGCCGACGCGAAGCAGCGGCAGGCGGTGATCGAATTCGCGGCAAAGGCATGGCGTCGTCCGCTCACCGGCAAGGAAATCGGCGCGCTGCGGGAGTTCCCGCCGCGCCTGATGCTCGCGCGCGTGCTCACATCGCCCTCATTTCTGTATCGCGGTGAAATGGTGCCCGAGAAGACGGGCCCGGTGAACGGAGAGGAACTGGCGACACGGCTCAGCTACTTCCTGTGGTCATCCGCGCCCGATGCGGCACTCCGGGCCGACGCGGGCAAACTGCACGATCCCAAAATTCTGGCGACGCACGCCAGACGCATGCTGAAGAGCGACAAAGTCCGTCGCCTCGCCACCGAGTTCGGCTGCCAGTGGCTCCACGTGCGCGATGTCGCCGCGCTGGATGAAAAGAGCGAGCGTCACTTTCCCACCTTCGTGAGCGTGCGTGAGTCGATGCAGGAAGAAGTGACCCGCTTCTTCATCGATCTCTTCCAGAACGACCGCAGCGTGCTCTCGCTTCTCGATGCCGATCACACCTTCGTGAACGCAGAACTCGCCAAGCATTACGGAATCGATTTCCCAGCAGATTCAGGGAGGACAACAGATTCTATTCAGAAGAGCCAGACTCCTGATCTGCTGGCCTCCCTGAATCTGTTGGAGAATCAAAACTGGTTCAAAATCAGCGGAATCAGAGAGAAGGGCCGCGGCGGCATTCTCGGCTTCGCCGCCACGCTCGCGAAACAATCCGGCGCATCGCGCACGAGCCCCATCCTGCGCGGCAACTGGCTGAGCGAAGTGGTCCTCGGCGAAAAACTCCCGCGTCCGCCGAAAGGCGTGCCCATTTTGCCGGATGAAGCACCCGCCGGCCTCACCGAGCGCCAGCTCATCGAGCGCCACAGCAGCGACGAGAAATGCGCGGGCTGCCACCAGCGCATTGACCCATTCGGCTTTGCACTCGAGGGCTTCGACGCCATCGGACGCGCTCGGGAGCGCGACACCGCCACCACACTCGCCGACGGCACCGCGATCCGGGGGCTCGAAGATCTGCGCGACTACGTCGTGACGAAGCGTCGCGACGATTTCCTGCGCCAGTTCAGCCGTAAACTGCTCGGCTACGCCCTCGGTCGCAGCGTGCGGCTTTCCGACAAGCCGCTGATCGAGTCCATGGTGAAATCCGAAGGCCAACGGATCGGCGACCTCGTGGATTTAATCATCCACAGTCCGCAATTCCGCGAAATGCGCGGGCGGGACCACGATGTGGACTAAGTTGACTAAAGGCGACGCCACTTTAACTTTCGCGCCATGAAGACCATCACCACGCACGAAGCCAAGACGCACCTCTCCCGCTACCTCGCCGATGTCGAGAAAGGAGATGAGTTCATCATCGCACGCGGCAAGGTCGCAGTGGCGATGCTCGTGCCCGTGAAGAAGCCAAAGGCGAATCCGCGCCCGAAGGTGGGCGAGACACTCGATCCCGACTGGAAGGGGAAAATACCGGACTCGGTGTTCGCCCCGCTGAACGCAGAAGAACTCAAGGAGTGGGGCCTGTGAATTTGCTGCTCGATACCTGCACTTTCATCTGGCTCGCGCTGCCCCGTGGAAAACTGTCGGCAGAAGCAACGCGGCTGATCAACTTGGATTCGACCAACTTGTTCCTGAGTGACGTGAGCGTGTGGGAGATCTGCCTCAAGCATTCCGCCGGAAAACTGAAGCTTCCAGGCGAACCGCGGGAATGGCTGCCATCGCGCATGGCGTTTTTTCAGGTTCACTCCATCGCGATCTCACAGACCGCGATCATCCGAAGCGGGGAGTTGCCGCGGGTGCATGCCGATCCGTTCGACCGCTTGATTGCGGCGGAAGGTATCGAGAAGGGCACGAGCATCCTCACGCCCGATGAGCCGTTTTCGCACCTTGGCGCATCGCGGCTTTGGTAATCCATTCTTCAACCCCCACCATCCACCCGCAACCATGAATACCCACTGCTTTACCCGCCGCACATTTCTCCGAGGAATCGGCGTCACCATGGCGCTGCCGTGGATGGAGTCCTTCAACGTCTGGGGCGATGAACCGCGCCGCAACAAACCGGCCAGCGAGGCACCCCTGCGGCTCGCGGTGACTTTTTCAGGAAATGGATTCCACTCGAAGGAGTGGTGGGCGCGCGGTGAGGGCAAGGCGATGGAACTGGGCAAGGTGCTCACGCCCTTGAGTGAGTTCAAAGAGAAGATGCTCTTCGTCCGCGGGCTCTACCACGAGGAGGCGCGCAAAGGGAACATCCACTCGTCGCAGACCGGCAACATGCTGTCCGGCGCTCCGATTGCGAGCGGCGGCGAGATTCGCTCCGGCACGAGCTTTGACCAGATGCTCGCCCAGACCTACGGCCGCAGCACGAAGGTGCCGAGCCTCGTGCTTGCTTGCGAGAAGTCGAATCCTTCGGTGCACAAGAACTACTCGATGCTCTACAGCTCGCACATTTCGTGGAGTTCGCCGACGACACCGACGCCGCTGGAGATCTATCCTGCGCTGGCGTTTGATCGGCTGTTCAAAGACGAGGCATCGCCCGCTGACAAGAGCGTGCTCGATGCCGTGCTCGCCGACGCGCAGGACTTGCGCCGCGGCATCAGCGCCAGCGACCAGCGCAAGCTCGACGAATATCTCGACAGCGTGCGCGATGTGGAAAGGCGCATCCAAAACGCGGGCAAACGCGGCGAACTTCAGGGGTGGCGGCCCACGCTCGAGAAACCCAACATCCAACGTCCCGCCGATGGCATCCCGCAGGATATCGGCGAGCACATGCGGCTGATGATCGACATCCTCGTCCTCGGTTTCCAGACGGACACCACGCGCATCACCACGCTGAAGCTCAACAACGATCACAGCGCGCTCCGTTTTCCCAATCTCCCGAGCGTGCAGCAGGCCGGCCACGGCATCGACTACATGATCCACCATCTGCTCTCGCACAGCGACGGCGACGACTGGCTGAAGGTGAACCAGTTCTTCATGGAGCAGCTCGCGTATCTGGCGCGGAAGCTCGACTCGATCCGCGAAGGCGAGCGCACGTTGCTCGACAACACGATGCTCCTGCACTGCTCGAGCATGATGGCTGGCGCGAAGCACGACAACGATCAGCTCCCCGTCATCGTCCTCGGCGGCGCGGGCGGCAGGCTGAGGGGCGGACGCGTGCTCGATTACAAGGAAAAGCCCGAGCGCCAGCTCTGCCGCCTTTTCATGTCGATGATGGACAAGATGGACGTGCGCCCGAAGACCTTCGGCGACGCCACAAAGATGCTGGAGGAGGTATGAGCCGTCCGGACTTCACGAAAATCAAATCGCTCGCGGCATTCACCGCGCTGCTCGGCGTTTCCCTGAATGTTGCACTCGCTGCGGATGCAGCGCCGGAAGGAGCGGCTTTCTTTGAAGCGAAGGTCCTGCCGCTGCTGCAGAAGCGCTGCTACGAGTGCCATTCGCACGAGAAGAAAATCAAAGGCGGGCTCGCGCTCGATTCGCGCAGCGGGTGGGAGCGTGGCGGTGACAACGGGCCTGCGATTGCGCCGGGCGATTTGGAAAAGAGCCTGCTCATCAAGGCGGTGCGCTACACGGATTCCGATCTCCAGATGCCGACCAAGGGCAAGCTGCCTGCGGAGGAGATCGCCATTCTCGAGCAATGGGTGAAGCAAGGTGCCGCGGACCCGCGCGTGGCGGCGGCCGCCGGGAAGAAGCGGGTCATCGATGTCGAGGAAGGGAGAGAGTTTTGGGCGTTCCAGCCGGTGGCGGATCCCGCGCCGCCCGTGGTGAAGGATGCATCCTGGCCGCTGGATATGCTGGACCGTTTCATCCTCGCGAAGGTGGAGCAGGCATCGCTGCGTCCCGTCGCCGATGCGGACCGCTACACGTGGCTGAGGCGCGTTTCGATCGATCTCACGGGGCTCCCGCCGACGCCGGATGAAGTGCGGGCGTTCATTCAATCCGCAATCGGCAATCCGCAATCCGCGATGGAGACCGTGGTCGATCGTCTTCTCTCCTCAAAGGCTTTCGGCGAGCGCTGGGCGCGGCACTGGCTCGATCTCACGGGCTACGCGGACATGATGGGCACGTCGAACAACGTCTATGCCGAGCACGCATGGCGGTATCGCGACTACGTCATCGCCGCGTTCAATGCCGACAAGCCGTTCGATGAATTCGTGCGCGAGCAGATCGCAGGAGACCTGATGCCCGTGAAGTCCACCGAGGATCACGCGGAGAACATCACGGCCACCGGCTTCCTCATGGTCGGCGACATCGAGATTGTGAATCCCGACAAGGCGAAGATGGAGACGGATCACATCGACACGCAGGTCAGCAAGATCGGGCAGGCATTCATGGGCATGACGCTTGGCTGCGTGCGCTGCCACGATCACAAGTTCGATCCCATCGGGGTGGAGGATTACTATGGCATCGCAGGCACGCTGCGCAGTTCGCCGTCGTCGCACAAGATGCCCGACATGGGCGTGTGGAGCGCCTTGAACAGCACCGCCCTGCCCGAAACACCCCCGCAACTCGCCGATCGGAAGAAGCTCGAAGCCGACAACCAGCAACGCATCGCCGGCCTCAAGGCCGAGCAGAAGAAGCTCACCGAGGAGAAAGCCGCCGTGACGAGACAACTCGCCGCCATTGGATCTCCCACAGATTCAGGAGGCCCCCAGATTGAGATTGCCGCCGCCACGGACAATGCGCAGCGGGACATTTCCAAGCTGGGTGCTGCCACAGATTCAGGAAAGCCACCGATCGAAAAACCATCTGCGGGCCTCCCTGAATCTGCTGGAGGAGCACCCAACAAAGACGCCCTCACCAAGCGCCGCGACGGACTCGACGCGAAGATCAAGAAACTCGGCGACACGATCAAGCACGCCGAGTTTTTCCAGGACAAGACGCCGCGCGCCTTCGCCATGAGCGACGGCCCGAAGCCCACCGACATGCCTGTTTACATCCGCGGCAATCCGTATGCCCCGAGCACCGTCGTGCCGCGCGGAGCCGTTCGCGTGGCATCGTGGGACAAGTTCCCGCAAATCCCGGCCGGGCAGAGCGGCCGTCTGCAACTTGCCGACTGGCTCGCGGACAAACGCAACCCGCTCACCGCCCGCGTGACCGTCAACCGCATCTGGCAAAAGCTCTTCGGCACCGGCATGGTGCCCAGTGTGGATTACATCGGTGCTCGTGGCGATCTCCCGACGAATCCCGAACTGCTCGATCACCTCGCCACGCGGTTCATGCGCGACGGCTGGTCGCAAAAGAAATTCCTCCGCTCGCTTGTGCTTTCGCGCACGTACCGCATGTCCTCAAGGAACGGCGATTTGAAATCGCCGACGGCGGTTGAAGACCGCCGCTCCTTGGAACTCGACCCCGAGAACAAACTGCTCTGGCGCATGAACCGCCAGCGGCTCGATGCCGAGGCCCTGCGCGATTCCATGCTCGCCATCAGCGGTGAACTCACACGCGAAGGCGGTGGCCCTGCGCTCGTGCTGGAGAATCCCGATAACTGCGGCGCGCTCGCGCTCAAAGGCGTGAATCCGCCGAACTACTCGCACCGGGTGCCGAGGCCGGGACAGGAGTTTGAGCGCACGATCTATCTGCCCATCCTGCGCGGCGGCACCGCCGGCCCCGATCGTCTGCGAGCCTTCTTCGACTTCGTGGACCCCGCGATGACCGCCGGCCAGCGCAACCAGACCGTCGTCCCCACGCAGTCGCTCTTCCTGCTCAGCAACGACCTCATTCGCAAACGCGCCACTGTGGTCGCCGACAAACTCATCGCCGACGATAAGGACGACAGTGCCCGCCTCGAAACCCTCTGGCTCCGCGTGTTGAACCGCCCCATCACCACCGCCGAGCGCGACGAGGCCACCGCATTCCTCGGCAGCGTGGAACCGCTCATCACCACCGTCACAGGCCGTCCCTCCCTCGACTCCATCAAATGGCGCGAGCTCTGCCACAGTCTGCTGGCCTCTAATGAGTTCGTATTTCGTCTATGACCCGCCCACTTCCAGACATTCGCGAATAGAGACAACCCAATCAGCCGATTCTCCTGTCTCCATTCTTCTGCCTTTCAAAACTCCAATTCTCCAACACTCCATGAACCCTCTGATCACCCGCCGCCAGATGCTCCAGCGCGCCGCCTGCGGCTTTGGCGCACTCGCGTTGCACGACATAGCCCGCGCGGCCTCGAATCCGCTCGCGGCCCGCATCCCTGGCATGGTGCCGAAGGCGAAGCGCGTCATCTTTCTCTTCATGCAGGGCGGGCCGTCGCAGATGGACCTCTTCGACCCGAAGGACTTCATCGAGCGCAAGCATGGGCAGAAGATTGATTCGCCTTTGCGGAAGGAGGTCACGCAGGTCGGCACCGAGCAGTTCCTCGCGCTGAAGGCGATGGCGCCGGTGCGTCCGCGCGGCCAGAGCGGCATGATGATTTCCGATCTGATGCCGCACCTCGCGACGGTCGCTGATGATATCTGCCTCCTGCGCGGAGTAAGCGCGGACAATCCGCAGCACGCGGGCGCGACGTTGCAATTTCACACCGGCACCTTCGCGGAAGTGCGGCCCTCCATTGGCGCGTGGGTCAGCTACGGGCTCGGCACCGAGAATGCGAACCTCCCCAGCT
>JBEBGK010000088.1:0-8869 GCA_040081515.1 Chthoniobacteraceae bacterium | reverse complement strand
GATCATCGCGCCCGATTTCGAGCCCGACGCGCGGGCGTTGCTGCAGAAAAAGAAGAATCTCCGCCTGATGCGGAAGCTGCGCGCGGTCCAGGCGAAGGAGGATCATCTCATCCGCAGCGTGGTCGGCGGCATGCTCGTGCAGGGCCGCGACTGGTCGCCGGACGCGGACCTCGCATCGAAATCCGTCACGAAGAGGAAACCGACCGGCGACGAGATGGCCGCGATGCTCTTTGCGTGGAGGGTGGTGAAGCACGTGAAGAGCAACGCCATCGTGTATGCGGCGAAGGATCGCACGCTCGGGATCGGCGCCGGCCAGATGTCCCGGATCGATTCCAGCCGCATCGCCATCTGGAAGGCGAAGGACGCCGGCCTGAGCCTGGAAGGCAGCGCCGTGGGCAGTGATGCGTTCTTTCCCTTCCCCGACGGCCTCATCGCCGCGGCCGAGGCCGGCGCGACGTGCGCGATCCAGCCGGGCGGTTCGGTGAAGGATCCCGACGTCATCGCAGCGGCCGACGAACGGAACCTGGCGATGATCTGCACCGGGGTGCGCCACTTCAAACACTGAGCACCGGATGCACCTTGGCGTGAACATCGACCACGTCGCGACACTGCGGCAGGCGCGCTACCTCGCGAACATCGATGCGCACAACGCGGAGCCGGACGTGCTCGCCGCGGCCGCGATCTGCGAGCGTGCGGGTGCGAATGGAATCACCGTCCACCTGCGCGCCGACCGGAGGCACATCCAGGATGCGGATATTTTCCGCCTGCGGGAAAAGCTCGCGGTGAAGATGAACCTCGAGATGGGCAACACGCCGGAGTTCCTCGAGATCGCCCTGCGCGTGAAACCCGCGGAAGTCTGCCTCGTGCCGGAGAACCGCCGCGAGGTGACGACCGAGGGCGGCCTCGATGTCGCCGGCCAGCTTGAGGCATTGCGGCCCACGGTCGCGCGTCTCCAAGGTGACGGCATCCGCGTGAGCATGTTCATCGAGCCATCGCGCGAACAGATCGAGGCATCGCGCGAGCTCGGGGCGGAGATCATCGAACTGCACACGGGCGCATTCGCGAATGCCGAGGGTGCGGCCCAACTCGCCGAACTCGCGCGCCTCCGCAGCGCCGCCGTGCTCGCCCACGGCCTCGGCATCCAGGTGAACGCCGGCCACGGCATCAATTACACGAACATCGCGCTCATCCGCGATGTCCCCCACCTCGACGAGCTGAACATCGGGCACAGCATCATCGCCCGCGCCGTGTTCACGGGGCTCGGGTCCGCGGTCCGCGAGATGCTCGGCCTGATGAATCCCTGACCCATGCGCATCGTCGGGCTCGGCGTGGACATCGTGGAGATCGCGCGGATCGACAGCGCGATCCAGCGGCAGGGCCAGCCATTCCTGGACAGGCTCTACACGAAGGCCGAGCAGGACTACTGCCGTCCGCAGCGGCACGCTGCGAGGTGCTACGCCGCACGATTTGCCGTGAAGGAGGCTGTCGCGAAGGCATTCGGGACGGGAATCGGCGCGCAACTCGGGTGGCTCGATGTCGAAGTCTCCCGGCGCGCCACGGGGGAGCCTTTTGTGATCCTGCACGGGACGGGCGCGGAGACGGCGCGGAAGCTCGGCATCTCGCAACTGCTCGTGAGCCTCAGCCACAGCGAGCACTACGCCGTCGCGAACGCGATCGCGGTCGCAGCTCCGGCTGCCCACGCGTAGCAAGGAGCCCAAGGGATCCCGTGAAAGCTGCCCCTTCATTCCGCGGTTTCCGGCAGGCGCGGAGCCCGTCGCTCGACCACCCGGCCGCCGTGGAAAAATGAGCACGCCGTCCCTCCGGATCGCAGTCCTGCTTTTCCTCCTGCTCGGGGGAATGCAGACGTCCTGCGAAAAGGAGCACGCAAGCGAACTGGATCGGGGAATGGCGCACTTGAAGAGGGGCGAATACGACATGGCCGTCTGGTACCTGAACATCCACCTGCGGAAGAATGCGGGACACGCCGAAGCCTACGCGCATCGCGGCACCGCAAAGAACTCGAAAGGCGATCTCGAGGGGGCGATTGTGGATTTCGACCGCGCGCTCGAATTGAATCCCGATCTCCGCCGCGTGTACTTCCAGCGCGGCCTGGCCCGGGCGCAGCATGGCGACCCGGATGGAGCGATCGACGATCTGGGCAGCGCGATCGAGTTCAACCCGAAGAACACCGATGCCTATTACTACCGGGCGAACATCCGCGCCGGGCAGGGTGATCTCGACGGCGCGATCGCGGATTACACCCGTGCGCTGCAATTCGATCCCACGGGCGCGCTGATCTACTTCAATCGCGGCATCGCCCACTATCTGCGGAAGGACTGGGCGCGGGCGCGGGGCGATTTCGACGCGGCAGCCCGGCAGCAGGATCCGCAGCGGTTCGGACTGCTGTATTCCTTCGTACTGCAATCACGGCTCGGAGAAAGCGAGGCGGCCCGTGACGGGCTGCGCGAGGCGCGGGAACGCATCGAGTCCGGTCATTCGGAAAAGTGGTTCTCCACGCTGGCAGGCTTCCTCCTCGGCGAATTGGACGAGGCCGCGCTGCTCTCCGCCGCGCAGGATGGCGGCCTTTCGCAGGCACGCAATCAACTCTGCGAGGCATGGTATTTCGCCGGGATGGCGCGCCTTTTTGCGGGACAGGACGTCGAGGCTGCAAACTGCTTCCGACGGAGCGTCGGCACGGGAAGGACGAATTACGCGGAGCATTCCTTCTCGCAGGCGGAATTGGACGCGCTGGAGGGAAAGGCGGCGGATGCCGTCAGGGTGTCCGCGACCCGCCGGGGAAAGATCCATCGGGTGAACGCGACGTCGATCCTGTTGCGCGAACGGGAGACGGGGAGAGTCAGCGCCTTCGAGATTCATCCCCGTGCGCTCGTCACGCTGGACGGCAGCGTGGCCAGGATGGATCGGATCCAGCAGGCCATGGATGCGACCGTGACGCTCGACGCCGACGGACGTGCGAGGACGATCGACGTCGTCTCGAGGAAGTAGGCGGCCGCAGGAAGTTTTCCATTTGTCGCCACTCGTAGCCGGCGCGTAGTGTCGCCGCATCGCATGACCATCCCAGCCCAATGCCCGAGCAAATAGAGGGACGCCGGCGCCTTCCGGTTTCACCCGCGATCATCGTCGGTGTGCTTTGGGTGGTGGTCATTACGATTCTCCTCGTCCGCAGCATCCTGAAGCCGGGCAGCGGAACGGTTTTCCCGATCTTCTACACCGCAGGCGGACGCTGGTTGCAGGCGGAGAATCTGTATCAGGGCGGCACCGATTATCTCTACAGCCCGCTCATCGCGGCATTCTTCGCGCCGTTTTCGCTGCTGCCCATGTGGGCGGCGAATCTCGCATGGAGGGCGCTGAACATCGCGCTGTATCTCGGCGCCGTTCGGTTGTGGCTCCGCCGTGGAACGAGCCGGATCCCGCCTGCAAACGAGGTCGTCGTGTTCCTGCTGCTCCTCCCCCTCTCGATCGGCAGCCTCAACAACGCGCAATCCAACCCGCTGCTCATCGCGATCATCATGGGCGCGCTGGTTGCGGCGCGCTCCGGGCGCTGGGCGCTGTCCGCGCTTTGCGTCGGGCTGATCACGTATCTCAAAATCTACCCGCTCGCGGTCGGGTTGCTGCTCGTGGTGCTTTTCCCAAAGAAGCTCGGATGGCGGCTGGCGGTGGCGCTGGTCGCGCTCGGCGCGCTCTCCTTCGTCCTGCAAAAGCCGTCCTATGTGCTCGAGCAGTACCGCAATTGGGCGGCCACACGCTCCGTGGATGAACGCCACTACGACATCATGAACAGGCCGCGCGACCTGTGGACGCTGCTTTATGCCTGCGGCATCGAGCTGAATCTGCGGCTCTACTTCCTCGTGCAGATCCTCGGGGGCGCGGCCATCGCCGCATTGTGCGTCTTCGGCCGCTGGCGGCAGTGGGCCACAGACCGGCTGCTGACGGCGGTCTTCACGCTCGTGACGTCGTGGATGCTGCTGCTCGGACCGGCGACCGAATCGGCCACCTACATCATCCTCGCGCCCGCGATCTGCCTGGCGACGGTCGAGGCGTTCAGCCGCCCGTTTCCGCGTTGGATGCGGACGCTCGCGGTCACGGCGGTCAGCATTCTGATCGGCGGAGCCGCATTCATCGCGTGGGCCGGGCGGCGCAGGGACCTCTACTCCATGTCCATCCAACAATTCGGAACCGTCCTCTTCGTGATATTCGTCATCGCGTGGCTGTTCCGGGATTCGCTCTGGAGCGATTCCCGGACCGCGGACTCCGCGTCACCACCCGGCCTGCCGTAGATACTCAGGACGAAAAATTCCAATATTGGCGGACTGGATCCGCGTATCCCTGCTGCCCGGCAGCATGTCCCGCTCCATGCTCAGCGGCCGCACACTTCCGTCGAGAAACGCAGCCAGCGCGTCACGTCCATGTCGAAAATGGGCCGTGGTCTGGTTGTCGGAAATCATATAAAACTCCTCGAGCATCGGTTTTTTGACCGAGGCAGGCGGCTGGAACGTGTTCACCTGCGCGCATGTCGCGAACACGATCATGCGGGACGGCTCGTCAACCTGCAGCGCATTGCGCGGCGCGCCGCCCGGGCCCGATGCGAGGATGACATTGTATCCGTAGCCGTAATTCCCGTTCGCGTACTTCGGCTTCAGGCGCGGCTTGCTCTCGAGGAACGCGGGGTCTGTCTTCACCCCACCCGAGGCGATGACATACGGCCCCAGCGGGCCCCTCGAATAGTCACAGGCCCGCTTTCCCTCCGCGGTTCGCATCGAGGCGGACGTCTCGAACCCAAACCACCACTCGACCCCGCCATTGGCCGCCTGCCGGTAGGGCCAGAAGCTGTTGTTGTGCTCGCTCAAGTAGATGCGCCCCGCAGTGATGAGCTGGCCCAGCGAATGGGTGCTGATGGCGCGCGCACTCGCCGTCTTCGCCTTCGTGGCGACGGACACCATCAGCACGCTCAGGATCGCGACCACCGCGATCGCGACCAGCAGTTCGATGAGTGTGAAAGCCTTTTTCATTGCGATCTCGCAGTCGGGCTATCTGCGTCTCCTTCTTGGCAGGGCGAACAATCCACCCGCCCCGAAAAGCACGAGGAGCACGCCCGCCGGCTCCGGCACGGCGGTGATTTCCGTGGCCCCGGAGAAATTAGGAACCGCGGGCGTATTCCCGGCTCCATTCACCATCGCCGATGGAAACGTGGAACCAAAGACCCACGCGTCGAAGCTGCCATTGCTCAGCGTTCGGGCCGCAGACCCGTCGATTGAGAAAGTCCATGCGCCCATGTTGGGATACACCTGCCCTCCGCCACCGCCCGCGACGTAATAGTTGAACCCGGGACTGTAGCTCGGATCCTGTTCGACCGTGATCCCGCCGAGCGTGAGCGAGACGAGGAAGGGCAAACCGAGTGAGCCCGGGGTCGTGTCGAAGTCAATGTAGCCCGCCCCCAGCGTGGGATTCCCCGCCCTGTAGAGGTCATATACACCGGCGAAGCCGTCCGTATAGGTACCGCTCGCCGCCGGTGTGCCGAAAACCGCGTTCAGCAACTGCTGGCCGGTGAGCAGCACTCCGGCGTCATAATTCACCTTCCATTTGAACGTCACTTCGCTGCCGCTCATCCCGAACGGACCCTGGATGAGCAGGTAGGATGTGTCGGCACGGAGCCCAGCGACCGCGGCGAATAACGCCACGATCGATATTATCGTCTTCATTTTCATTTTCTCCTGGTTTCGAGAGACCGAAACGGAGTGCGAGCAGCACGCCTTTCTGGACCCCTCATTCTTCTTTCCTGCGAAGAAGTTTTCTCGAGAACACCCGCACACGCGGGGTCACGAATGAGAACGACCGGGGAAATATTCTGGCTCCTGGCTTGCGGCGCGGCCCATGAGATTCATGAGCCCCGCCATCCTTCTTCCCGCCTTCATCCGCGCTTTCACGCGGACTGGCAAAGTGGAAAGTCGTATCCAGTTACAGCAGCGCAACTGCCTCCGAATCACACGGAGTTCCTTCGCACCGATCGTAATGCATAACTCGCAAAGAACTGAGCCGCGGGTTGAATAGCGGCGGAGGGGCCTGCGCAAGAAAAATCGCCGCCATCGGCTGCCGGGCCGCTCCGACGCTCTCAGTGCCCGTGCGGTTCGTGATGCTCCCAGCGCGAGAGCGATTCCTCGTGGAAATGGCGCGACTTGCGCATCCGCGCGAGCAGCCCGTAGCGGGGGCCGAAGATCCACGCGAGAAGGAAGAACACGCCGAGCACCAGCACGATCGCGGCGCCGCTGGGGACGCCTTCGAAGCGATAGGAAATCACCAGTCCCGCGACTGCGCCTGTGCATCCCAGCCCTCCCCCGCCCCAGAGCATCTTCCCGAAGTCATCAGTGAGCAGATAGAGCGTCGCCGCCGGGGTCACGAGCAGGCCGAGCATCAGGATCACGCCGACCGCCTGCGCGCTGCTGATCATCGCCAGCACGCTCGCGGCGACGAGCACGAGCTGGAGCACGTTCACATTCACCCCCTGGCTCCGCGCGACGGAGGGATCGAATAGCGTGAGCAGCAGCGGACGCAGCAGGAGGAGCAGACCGGGGACGACGACAATCGCGACGGCGTAGGCGATCCACAGATCGACATCGCCGAGACCGAGGATGTTGCCGAAAAGGTAATGTTTCAGGTCCACACGAGTGGGCACAAACTGCAGCAGCACGACGCCGATGCTGAACGCGACGGTGTACAGGATCGCCAGCGACGCGTCCTCCTTCAGGCGCGACCCGCGGGCGAGCAGCGTGGCGCCGAGCGCCACGAAGAACGCCGCCACGATCCCGCCGACGAACAGTCCGCCGGCGCTCAGACCGAAGACCATGAGCCCGATAGCGAGCCCCGGGAGCATCGAGTGGCTCAGCGCGTCCGCCATCAGCGACATCCGTCGCAGGATGATGAACGTCCCGAGGAAGCCATTGGTGAAACCGATCAGCGCGCCGCCGGCCAGCGCGCGCCGCATGAACTCGTGGCTCCAAAGCTCGGTGAAAAAATTCATCGTCTAGATCGCGACGCCGTGATCGACGCCGGCAAAAACCTTCGTGGTGTATGCCTTCTCGATGTTGGCATCCGTGAAGACCTCCGCAGTCGGGCCGGCGGCGATCAGTTCCCCGTTCAGCAGGATCACCCGGTCAAAAATCTCCCGCACGCTGGCCAGATCGTGATGCGAGATCAGGAGCAGCTTTCCGCCATCGCGCAGCCGGCGGAGCGTGTCCTTGAGGTTGTCCTGGTTCGGCTTGTCGAGGCCCGCGAACGGCTCATCGAGCAGAAGCACGTGCGCCTCCTGCGCCAGGGCGCGCGCAAGGAATGCCCGCTGCTGCTGTCCGCCGCTCAGCGCGCTGATCTGCCGGGACTGCAAAGGACCCAGCGCCATCGCGGCGATCGCGGCATCCACCGCCGCGGCGTCCGCCTGTCCATAGCGCCTCCACCACCCGAGCCGCAGGTAACGGCCCATCTCGACGAGGCCGCGCACGGTCGTCGGGAAATCCCAGTCGATCTGTCCGCGTTGCGGAAGGTAGGCGATGTCCGGCGTGGCGGCCCGGACCTCCTTTCCGTGGAAATCAATCCGCCCCGTCTCGCGCTGCAGCAGCCCGGCGAGCGTCTTGAGCAGGGTCGTCTTGCCGGCGCCATTCGGCCCGAGCAGGCCCACGCAGTGACCGCAATGCACCTCGAAGCCGATGTGATGCAGCGCCGGGATCCGGTTGTAGCTCACCGTGAGGTCCCTGATCTGGAGCGCGTGCGTGTGCATCACGGGAAAGTCAGCACTTCATCCGCGGCACCCTGCCCCCACACGGTCCGTTCGTATTCGTTTCCGGCGGGATCGGTCAGCCTCAATCGCATCGCCGCCCTCGCGTCGGGCGGCCATTCGATCACTGTGCGCAGTTCCACTCCCTCGCGCGGCCACGGGATGTCCAACTTTGCCTCCTCCTCGGCAGACGGAGCGGACTTGCTCCAGACCTCCTTCCCGAGGTGCAGAAACGCCACCTTGGTCGCAGGATGGGAAAATGTGAGCATGATTCCGACGGAACCCGCCTCCGCGGGCTGCGGGGTCGCCGCCTTCGCCGGACGCGGAGCCGCATCGGAGCGCGTGATCCTCCACAGCACCGGGCCGAGCGCGAGCAGAACGGCGAACACAATCGCCGCCCGCATGAGCGGAGAACCGCGCATCTATTTCAGCGCCTCCACGATCGTAGTGACGTTGTGGCGGAACATCGCCTCGACGGTTCCCAGGTTGCCGGCGCCGGGACCATCCGCGAGCAATTCCCCGCCGAGCCGGGCACCGGTCTCCCTGGTGATCTGTTGCAGCACCTTCGGGTTCTCGGCCTCCTCGGAAAAAAGTACATCGAAGGGTCCTTGCGCTCCTTGACCGTGATCGGCATTACCCTCATCGGCATCCTTGCCGGTACCTTCGGTGGTGCAAGCATCGCCGGGCGGCTCGACGACCTGTTCATCGACGCCGGCCTCAGCGAAGGCATCAGCGGCACTCTCAGCCTCGTGGTCGTCGTTGCGGCGATCACCTATCTGTCGCTCGTCTTCGGTGAGATCGTCCCGACGGTCAGCGCGGAGCGCGATTGGAGGAGCGGGTCGTCGTGACCGATCTCGGCGATCGGATAGGTCACCCGGGGATCGGATCGCGGATTCGACGGGTCGATGCCACCCGAGAACCGATAGCTGCCTTCCCAATTGTTCCATCCGAGATTCGCCCCCGCCGGTACCAGATTGAGCTCCTCGATCTCGCCCAGCCACTCGTCGATGAGTTGGTCCGGGAAGCGGCGCAGCCGCCCGCGCAGCACCTCGACATGGCCCCCGACCTCGATCATGGCGAGCAGTC
>JBEBGK010000859.1:0-2283 GCA_040081515.1 Chthoniobacteraceae bacterium | reverse complement strand
GTCGTGCACCACGATGTGGATCTCGCGGCCGCGGTGCCGATGATCGCCGCAGGCGGTTTCGGGTATGCCGGGCAATCGTGCATCAGCGTGCAGCGGATCGTTGTGCAGGAGGGAATCTACGAGGAGTTCAAGACGCGCTTCCTTGCGCATGTGCGCGAGAAGGTGAAGACCGGTGACCCGGCGGATCGCGGGACGGTGGTGGGGCCGATGATCACCGGCGACGCGATCGATGCGACCCGCGCCCGCATCGCGAGCGCGGTGGCAGCGGGCGGACGCGTGGTGCTCGGTGGCGGGGTGCGCGGATTCTGCCTCGAGGCCACGGTGCTTGAGGATGTCCCGCTGGCGCATGAAGCCTGCACGGAGGAGTTCTTTGCGCCGGTCGTGACGCTGCACCGTTATGCCGCGTTCGATGATGCGATCCGGTTGGTGAACGACAGCCGGTTCGGTTTACAAGCGGGCATTTTCACGACGGATATCCGGCTGGCGATGCGCGCGTTCGAATTGCTCGATGTCGGAGGTGTGCTCATCAACGAGGTGCCGACGTGGCGCGTGGAAAACATGCCGTACGGCGGAATCAAGGACAGCGGGTTCGGCCGTGAAGGTGTGCGCTATGCGATGGAGGAGATGACGGAACTGAAGTCGCTGATAATCCGGAACGCCTGAAGGGGCTGGAATGTGCGCCGGCGATTCGTCGGCTCTCCAGCGTGCCGTCTGTTTGTCTCGACGGGCGGCTTGCGAAGGCGTGCGCCGGGCGCGATACTCTGCCCATGAAAACGCTCCCCATGTTCATCGGCGGCGAGTGGACGCAGGCGGTGGAAGGCGGCACTCGCGAGATCCTGAACCCTGCGAATAACGAAGTGATCGCGGTGGTGGTGGATGGTGGTGTGCCGGATGCGGAACGCGCGATCGCATTTGCGCGGAACGCATTCGACACAGGCCCGTGGCCGAGGATGCGCGCGCAGGAGAGGGCGTCGTATCTTTTCAAGCTCGCCGACCTCATCGAGAAACACGCCGATGAGCTTGCGACGACGGAGACGCGCAATAACGGGAAGCCGTTGCGCGAGGCGAAATTCGACGTGGCCGACGCCGCGGGCTGTTTCCGCTACTACGCCGGCCTGATCACCAAGCCGCTCGGTCAGACCTTCGAGACGCCGGACCCGAACATGCAGACGATGGTCGTGCGCGAACCGATGGGCGTCTGCGGTCAGATCATCCCTTGGAATTACCCGCTGCTGATGTCTGCATGGAAACTCGCGCCCGGGCTGGCGGCGGGGAATTGCTGCATCCTGAAAGTCGCCGAGGCCACGCCGCTGACGGCCATCCGCCTGTTCGAACTCATTGCCGAGGCCGGCTTCCCGCCTGGCGCGGCGCAACTTCTCACGGGTCCCGGCGCCACCGTCGGTCACGCGCTGGCGGCGTCACATGCAGTGGACAAGATCGCATTCACCGGAGGCACGGTGACGGGGCGCAAGATCATCAATGCGGCCGCTGGGAACATCAAGAAGGTGACGCTCGAACTCGGTGGCAAATCGCCCTGCATCATTTTTGCGGATGCCGACCCGGACGTGGCGCTCGAGTTTGCGATGTTCGCGATCTTCGCCGGGCAGGGCGAGGTGTGCAGCGCGGGGTCACGGCTGATCTTGGAGAGAAAAATGGCCGGCCAATTTTTACCGCGTCTCGCTGCCGCGTCCGCGAAGATCGTTGTCGGGGATGGTCTCGCGCCGGAAACGGAGATGGGCCCGCTCATCACGAGGGCGCACATGGAGCGTGTGCTCGGTTACCTCGAGACGGGCAAGGCGGAGGGCGCGCGCTTGCTGTGCGGCGGTCACCGCCTCACCGATCCTCGGCTGGCGCAGGGAAATTTCGTCGCGCCCACGATCTTTACCGACACCCAGCCGGAGATGCGGATCGTCCGGGAGGAAATCTTCGGCCCGGTGCAGTGCGTGCAGCTTTTCGAGACGGAGGAGGAAGCGCTGCGCCTTGCCAACGACACTCCCTACGGACTCGCCGGTGGCGTTTTCACGAAGGACGGCGCGAAGGGGCTACGCGTATTGCGGGGACTGCGCGCCGGCATCACGTGGCTGAACAGCTACCACCCCACTTTCAACGAAGCTCCGTGGGGCGGCTACAAGCAGAGCGGCTGGGGACGCGAACTCGGGACGTGGGGCCTCGACGAGTATCTCGAGACCAAGCAGATCAATATCTCGCTCGCCCCGCAACCCCTCGGCTGGTTCCGCAGCGCGGCACCTTCCTGAGAAGCGGGCATCCGTTCCGGCGCCCGGC
>JBEBGK010000858.1:0-2283 GCA_040081515.1 Chthoniobacteraceae bacterium | reverse complement strand
TCACCCACCCGCGACCCGGTCGCGCCGGGCCCTTGGTCTCCGCCAGTTCATCCGGCGCGGCGGAGGGCTTTCGCTGCGAATCGACGTGATAGCTGTGCGCATCATCCGTCGCGAGGCCAAAGACGGCTTCCTTCCCGAGCTCGGCCAGTCGTCGCGTGAGAATGATGTCCCACACGCGCTCGACGCTCGCGTGCCGCGCATCGCCGGCGTCGCGGACGATGGGATGCCCGTTGTACACCTCGAAGAACCGTTCGCGATCCACCTGCATGAGTTCCTCCGCCGTGATCGCCCAGCCGAAATTCGGGTGGTTGATATGCGGGAACATCGGCACACCGGTCGCCGCGCGCTGCGCGAGAACGGCGTCCACGGACTTCTGCATCACCTCGACGATGCTGCGACCCGTCTGCTCGGGGATCTTCTCCCGCACATTCGTCGCGTTCACGTGGATCGGGGCGCTCAGGAAACGGCTCGTGATTTCCTCGCTCGGAATCATCAGGAAACGCCCGGGTTCCTCGATCTTCGCGCGGTATTCGCCGAGCATTTTCAACCGCACCTCCTTCACACCGGCGGTCTCCAGCTGCTCGACCCACTGGTCACCGAATCGCGCGAGATACTTCTCGAACGCGCGGAACCCACCCTTGCTCTTTTCGATGCCGATCCATTTTTCGTGATCAGGCAGGATGTTGTGATCCGAAAGTGCGAGGAAATGATATCCCCGCTCCTTGTACCACGCGGCGATCATCTCCGGGTAATCGTCGCCGTCGCTCCAGTGCGAATGCGTGTGGAGGTTGCCCTTCCACCATCGCGCTTCGTCCGCACCCGCGGTCGAAATGCACAGAATCAGCAGCAGGGCGGCGCGCACTCGGAAACGGTCAGTAAACGCCCTCGACGATCGTCTTCTCCATCGCGCCGAACGGGCGCACTTCGGCGACGCCGTCCCATGCGTACGGGGCGCGCGGACGGCGGCGGAGCGCCTCGTCGCGCTCGAGGAAGCGCGGCATGAAGAATTCCTTCGTCATCGTGGTCAGTTCGACGCGGCCCCACGTGTCGTAGTCCACGGTCTTTTCCGTGCCCTTCGGGTCCACGACTCGCAGCACGGCGCGCGGCTGCGGGGCGTAGTAGGTGATGGAGAAATTGTCCTCCTTCGTGAGCGGCACGCTGGCGGCGAGGCCCATGAGCGTGTTGCCGTAGGTGGGGTAAAAGCCGACGCGATTTTCCAGCACTTCCTCGACGATGAAGCGGACGTACTGCGGGAGCATCGTGGTGCCGCCGCAGAAGACGCCCCGGATGCCCGCCTCGAAGATGTCCACCTTCTCGGCGAGCGCTTCGAGGAGTTTCGGCGTGGTGAAGAGGCCGCTGACTTTGCGGTGCTTGAGGATGATCGCAGCCTGATCGACTACGTGCGCCATGTATTGCTTCGCCACGTCGAACTGCTTGTTCGAGATCAGCTTCTTCACGAAGCGCGGGTCGAGATCGATGAAGTAGCACGAGCTGCCGCGCACATGCGCGAGATGCTCGATGGCGAGGCGCAGCCGCCGAGGGCCGGTCGGGCCCATCATCAGCCACGCGCCGCCGCGCGGGAAATGTTCGTCGGAAATCTTCTCCGAGAACTCCGAGTAATCCGTTTTGTAGTCCTCCCAGCCGATGCGCTGCTTCGGCATGCCGGTCGTGCCGCCGGTCTCGAAGATGTTAAAAGGTTTGCCTTTGAACTTCGCGGGCACCCACACCTCAGGCTGGAGGTCGCGGAGCCATTCGTCCTCGAAGTGCGGGAACTTCACCATGTCGGCGAACTTCTTGATCTCCTTGCGCGGGTCGAAGTTTTTCGACGCCCACTCGAGCCAGAACGGGCAGCCGGTCTCCGGCGAAAAATGCCAGGCGATGATCTCCTGGAGATGGGATTCGAGGGTTGCTTGGGCTTGTTCGGGTGTTTGCTGGGTCATGACTTGGAATGGTGAGAGTTATTCGTTCGATTCGGCCTTCGGCTCGGGCAGGAGGAATCCCACCACAAAGGCGATCACCGCCATCGAAGTGGCGATGTAGCCCGCGGCGAGCGCGATGTGTATCGGCTTTACGAGCTGCGCGCCGCCTGCGAGCAGCGGGGCGAGCCATGCGGTATTCAGGATGGCCATGCTGGTGCCGATCATGCGTCCGCCGACATTCGTGGCGAAGCTGCCGCCGGTGCCACGCAGATGCACCGGGAAGACCTTCGGCAGATATTCCCCGAAGTAGCTGAACTGCGCGACGGTGAGCAGGCCGCAAACAAAGTAGCTCCACAGGAAAAGC
>JBEBGK010000857.1:0-2284 GCA_040081515.1 Chthoniobacteraceae bacterium | reverse complement strand
GCGACCGTCGAATACCAGATGAGCGCGGGTTTCGCCGGCGGCAGATTCTGGATGCCGGTGTTGCGCGGCGACGGATTCTCCGGCCGCCGCGGATTCAGTCGCTTGATTTCCTTCTTCGCGTCGAAATCAAAAAGCGGCAGCGCCTCATTCGGCCCGATAAAAAGCGGCCAGCCAAAATTCCCCGCCGTCCGCGTGGCATTGACCTCCTCATAGCCGACCGGATTCACACCGAGCTCCGGCAATACATTTGGCCCGACGTCGCCAAAGTAGAGCGTGCCCGTCTCGTCATCGAAGCTCATGCGAAACGGGTTACGAATCCCCATGCCGAAGATCTCCGGTGCGCCATCCCTCCCGCCGGGAAAAAGATTTCCCTTCGGGTTCGAGTAGGTGCCGTCGGGCTCCGGATGAATGCGCAGGATCTTCCCGCGCAGATCGCGTGAGTTCGCCGCCGAGCGGAACGCGTCCCAGTTCTTCCGATCGGGCCGCGTGTCCACGGGCAGACCGGGATTCCAGTGACAATTGTCACCGTTGCCGATGTAGAGGTTGCCCTTTGCATCCATGCACATCGCGCCGCCCATGTGGAAGACGTGCTCGGTGTCATAAGGCCACTTCAGCAGCGTCCTTTCCGACTCCGCCGCCATTTTTCCGTCCGCGACGGTGAAGCGGCTCACACGCATCGTCCCCTGCGCCGCCGCCGGGCAGAACACCACGTAAATGTGCCCGCTCGTCGCGAAATCCCGCGCCACCGCCATACCGAGCAATCCCACTTCGCCCTTGGAGTGCGCAGGCACCTGCCCCAGCGCGCTCACCTCGCCCGACTTGGAGTCCCACCGCTTCACCGCGCCCCAGAACTCGGCGAACACGATGTCACCGCCCGGCAACACTTCCATCTGGATCGCATCGCGGCTCGCAGGCACGAGGATCTCCTTCTCGAACCGGCCGGGATCAAATCGCTCCGCGGCACTCGCGCTCCATGGGGCAATGGCAAGGCACAGCGCCACCACGGTGGGGCACGGCATTCGGGAGGGAACGTTTGTCTTCATGCGGGACTGCTTTTCGCCGCCCGGAGGCCGGACGTCAAAGCCGCACGCAAACCGGGGAACTCCCCCGCCCCGGCCGGGAACTCACTCCCTTGCCGCGGTTTTCTCACCGCTGATCCTGAGCTTGCGCACTTTCACCGTCTCCGAGGCGGCGAGCCAGCTTCTCGACTTCGGCGTGCCGAGGAATGCGTGCTGCGCGCGGAGTTCCTTGCCGTCGAGACGCGCCGCCATCCGGTCGCCTTTCCACTCGACGCGGAGCTGGTGCCATTCGCCCTGCTTCACCGCGAGCGGGAGCTTCGCGATCGTGTGCGACGGATTCACCGAGTCCTCGGCGATGCTGAGGCCTGCCGCATTGATGACCACGCGGCCGACGTGCCTGTCGGAATCGCATCCCACGAGAAACGATCCGGGGCCATCCAATCGGAACTCCACTTCCACCACGGCGCTTCCCAGCCCGACTTTGTGATGCAGCACCGGGATGTGTTTCTCCTCCGGGATATTTACGATGTTGAGGACGCCATTATCGGGAACCCATTTACCCTTCACGCCCACAAACGGGGGAGCGAGCGGCCCGGCAAAGTTCGGCGCTGCAACGATCGGCAACGCGTTTTCGTGCAGCAGCGGCTTGTCTGCCTGCGCGACGACCGGCGCTACGATGGCGAGACTGAGCAGCGCGATGAATGCGGGGAGTCGTTTCTTGATCATGCTGTCAGGGATTATCCGTCGCAGTTTCCACGTGGATTTCGTCGATCTCGATTCCTTTCCCACCGCCATTCTGCATCCAGAGGAGCTTGCGCTTGGCGGCGTTGAAACACGGGCGATAGAGCGTCTTGATCCATGTCTTGCCATCGAGACTCACGGTGACGCGCTCGCCCCGGAAGACGAGCCGCACCTCGCGCCAGTCGTTGCGCGACAGGTCCACTTTTTCCACCGGAAGGAACTCATTCAGCCGATACGCGCCGCTGACCTTGTCGGCCGGGCGCTCCTGCTTCTGGCGCTGCGGGTGATTGGGATCCTTCGAGTGCGAATCCACCTGAAGTTGCACGCCGTCGCGCAGCAGCTTCACGCGCAGCATGTGATCCACGCTGCCAAAGCCATCATCGCCATCGACGAAGAACCACAACCAGCCGCCGTCACCGAGATGGCGATAGCGAAACGTGATGCCGAGATCCTTCCCCTCGACGGGCAGATAGACCATCGGCGGATACTTCCCGCCGCTTGAGCCACGCGTCCACAGGACGCCA
>JBEBGK010000856.1:0-2289 GCA_040081515.1 Chthoniobacteraceae bacterium | reverse complement strand
CCCCTTCATGCAGCCGTTAAAAAGCTCCCGGAGCTTCTCCTTCATCTCAAAGGGGTTCACCCAGTTGTTCGTCGGCCCCGCGCCTTCCTTCGACGCGCTGCAGATGAAAGTGCGATCCTCCACGCGAGCCACATCGCTGGCGTCCGAGCGGGCGAGGAAACATCCCGGCCACTTTTTCGCATTCAGCCGCGTGAGCGTGCCGCCCTCGACCATCGCATCGCACAGCTTGTCGTATTCTTCCTTCGACCCATCCACCCAATGAATCCGGTCCGGCTTGCACAGCGCGGCCATCTTTTTGACCCAACGCAGAAGGTGGACATTCTTGCTGAGCGGCTTGGACGGATTGGTCTTGGTCATGATTTGGAAAAGTCTCGGCGCGGATACGAGAGGAAGCCGCGCGGAATGGCCAGTCACTTCTCCTGTCGCGACAGATCCCGGAGCCCGCAGCCTTCCCCGGGCGCCTCTGGGTTGGGGCCGGAAACCCCGCGCGAACTGTCCGTTTCATGACACCCACTCAGATGCAAGCCGCGAAAAGCAGCCCTCAAATACGCCGGCCCGCCATCAAGTAAGTGAAGGTCGAGAGCCGAATGACGGCTGGATTTCTTGCGAGCCGTTGTCCCAACCGCTAGGCTCCGCTCATGATCGCCGAGAAAATCCCCGCAGTGAAAAAACTCAGCATGGAAGACAAATGGCTGCTGGCCAATGAGCTTTGGAACGAAGTCGAAAAGCATCAGAAGAAATTGCCCACCAGCCCTGAGATCATGGCGATCGTGAGGCAACGCTTTGCGGAACACGAGCGCGACCCCAGCACGGCCATGAGTCTGGAGGAGTTCAAGCGCCGCTTTCGCCTGCCTTCAAACGGCACGAGATCGTTCTCCTGCTAGGTGCGCAGGGCGACTTGCTCAGCATCTATGCGGTGCGGGGTGAGAGGATGTATCTCCGCGTGGACAAGGCGCTGGGTCTCCTGCGTGCCTTCCTTGCAGCCGGTCCGCTGAACTTCGGCGGACGCATTCGTCGCCTTGTGGTGCCCAGGACACCATTGGGCATCTTCTATTCGGTCACCGGCAGCCGCGTATTCATCGGGGCGGTGCTCGACTTGCGTCAGCCGCAGCGTGCCATCAGGAAAAGGTTGCGCGAATTGTGAGGTGTCCGCGGTCAGCCGCAGGTCGCGGTTAGTTCCCCAGCCGCATCGGGTCCACCTCGGGCCCCATCCAGTCCGACGTGTCCACGAACACGCCGGAGGCTTTCCGGGCCTGCTTCCCCGCCTCCAGCCGCTTCACCTTCATCTCAGACACCACCCAGTCGGCGGAGTTGGCTGGCAGATTCCCCGGCGCCCTTGCGAATTTCTGCGTAAACGAACACGCCGCCTTCGCGGCGCGCTTCCGTGTGCGGATGCTGCCGGGAAAACACTTTCACTGCACATCGGGGCGGGGTAGAAAAATCCAAGAATCCCCCCGACCACCCATGAAAACACCCCTCATCGTTTCAGTTCTATTCGCCTTCGCTGTCACAGTCCCGTTGCTCGCGGCGGAGTCGCCGAATGAGCGCGACTTCAAACTGGCGCGTGCAGAGCGCGAGAAGGCATTGGCCGTGGCGGCGGAGCCCATCAACCGCCGCTACAGGGATTCGCTGGACAAGCTCTTCCGCAGAGCCACCCAATCTGCGGAACTCGATCTCGCCAAGGCGATCCAGGCGGAGCTTCAAGTCGTCGGCGGAACCACCGCGGCCACCGCTGCCGGTGGGGCGGGCATCCCTCAAACAACGACCGCACCCGCTGGAGCAACCACAGGGAAAGCGGATCTGAAAAAACTCATCGAGGAGACGACGTGGGTCATGGTGAAGAAGGATGGAACAGCGACAGAGAACACCTTTATTTTTCGTCGGGACGGCACCGTGACCGGAGCGAAACATTTGGGGGATTTCTATACTCTGGAAGCGCCCGACATTCTGAAGACTTACCCAGGACGCAAGAAAGGGCCGGAATTCCAGGCGTTTCGCGTGAACGTGACCGAAAAGACCGCGCAGCAGGATGTGCAACTCAGCACCAAGGGCGGAACCATTTCCCTGAAATACGACGGCCCCGCAAAGGCCATCAAGAAATAGGAAGGCCGTCGGCGTGCAGCGGCCTTGGACTGCGCCTGCTTGCTGGCGCTTTGGGTCGGCGGAGCTTGCTTCGCGGCGGCCAGCCCCCGGCAGCGGGCTGCCGCCTCCCCCCAAACCTGACAAGCTTCAGCAGTCCAAGGCCTACGGCTTCTGCAGCCGCTTCACCTTCACCTCATACACCACCCA
>JBEBGK010000087.1:0-8913 GCA_040081515.1 Chthoniobacteraceae bacterium | reverse complement strand
TCGCGGAACTGCTCAACCGTCTTGAATGCCTCGTAGCGCCGTCCGCTCATCAGCGTTGCCCGCGCCACCGTCGCGCCTGTCTCGCGGGCTAGGAGCACCTCTTGTTCGAATCCGGCAATCTCACCCTCGTGCTTCGGCAGCCGCACATCGGCCTCGAAGTAGCCGCCGGTTTCCTGCACGAGCGCGCGCAACCGGTCTGCGGAGCCGGCATCGAGTCCGCGGGCGCTGTTTTGCACGCCCTCGGCTCCGAGTTCGCGGCCGTATCGATAGAATCCGATGACGTCGGTGAATTTCACGCCGGGCTGCCGTTCCGTCGCCGCCTTCCAATGGCGATGACACGAGAATGCACAGATGCCGATGCGCGCGGTCGCCGCACCGGCTGCCGCCAGAAGGCGGCGGGCAGCGGCCAGTGCCGGCGCTGCTGCGACGAAGGTGCGGCGACTGATGCCGGGCCTCATGCGAAGAACGGCCGCAGTACATTCCCAGCGACCTTGAGCGCCCGCTGTCTCCCCTCGAGCGTCCTGCCGAATGTGTCATCCTCGACCTCGATGCAGACCGGACCTCGATAACTCGTCTCCATCAGCGCGCTCATGAATTTGCCCCAGTCCATCTCGCCGTAGCCCGGGATACGGGGGTGATGCCATTCCAGCGGGTGCGCGAAGACGCCCGTGTCGTTGATGCGCTCGCGCCGCATCTTCACGTCCTTTGCGTGAAGATGGAAAAGCCGCGACTGGAATTCACGCAGCGGGCTGGCCGGGTCCATCTGCTGGAGGACGAAGTGGGAGGGATCGTAGTTGAGCCCGAAATTCTTCGACGGGATGTCGCTGAATGCGCGGCGCCAGATGACGGGCGTGGTCATCAGGTTCTTTCCCCCGGGCCATTCGTCGCGGGTGAAGAGCATCGGGCAGTTCTCGATCCCGACCTTGATGCCGTGATCCTCGGCGAATGCGATGAGTGGCTTCCACGTCCGGAGGAACCGCGGCCAGTTGTCGTCCACGCTCCTGGTCCAGTCGCGACCGGCGAAAGTGTTCACGTTCCCGAGCCCGAGTTTCTGCGCCGCGACGATGACTTTCTTGAGGTGCGCGATGCAGCGCCTCGCGGCCTCGGGGTCGGGATCGAGCGGATTCGGATAGTAGCCGAGCGCCGAGAGGCGCACGCCGAACCGCGAGCAGAGCGCGTTCACATCGTCCGCCTGCGCCTGGGTGAAAGCGGTGACGTCCACGTGCGTCACGCCCGCATACTTGCGCTCGGCTTTGCCGGCCGGCCAGCACATCGCCTCCACGCAGGTGAAACCCTCGTCGCGCGCGAACGCGAGCACATCGGAAAGCGGGAGTTCCGGGAGAATCGCGGAGACAAAGCCAAGTTTCATCGGAGCGTGCGGAACGGGGAAATGGGACGACGCGCGGCATGCTCACGAGTGCAGGCCGCGATGGCAAGCCGGTCCCTTCAAAACCGGTCCCTTCAAAGCCCGCAGGCCGAAGCGGAACCCGGGGTATCGCCCAAGCCCGTCCCGGGATTCCCATTGGTGCGACCCGATTCCTCAGCTTTGAGAGACGAAGCCCGCCATCTTAAACCACGGAGAACACGGAGGACACGAAGGTGGGGCCTGTGAAGCAAGCATGCCCACCTCCGGACCGCTGAGACCCTGGGCCAGGGAGCCGTGCCAGCGAGAGCAGCAGAAGAAGCCGAAGCTCGCAATCTCCTGCGCGCCTCGTCGTGCATGAGAGACGCAAACCCACCCACCGTCCGGCGGAGTGCGAGTTTCTTCCGGCCTACGCGCCACTGGCCGCCCTTTCGGCCACAGCTAGGGCCGCGGGCCGCTCCTTCGGCGCCTCGTCAGCCCGGTTTCAAAAACTGAAGAACCTTGTGGAGTAATTCGGGTTTCGGCTGCGAAAGGAGCCCGAAGATATTGGATGCGTTGAGGAACGCACTTGCATCATCGCCGATGTCTCCAAAGTGCCAGCGCAAATGGGGGTGGATGTTGACGAGAGTTCGGCGCATTCCGTCGGAGAGATTGTAACCGCTCGCGAACACCGGTGTCTGGGCGTCCACCGCTTGAAGGTTTAACAGCTCCATGTTTTCGGGTAAGAATCCGAACCCGATAAATACGAGAGCGCCAGGCACGCGGAGCCGTTCACGAATGCGATTGATGTGAGCTTCTTCCGTGCGTTCTCCAACGACTCGAACCGCGGACACGGCGTGAGGAATTGTCGCCGGATTTTTCGATCCATACGGCACGGCGCCCTCTTCCCTTCCGAGTATTTCAGGGAGATCGCCAAGCTGGCCGTAGACGTGAGTTATCTCGACAAGCTCATTCATCGCCTGAACGTCGAGATCTGCTTTGTCGTAGATTGCTCCAAGAGACCTCATCAGGTGATACTCCAACGAGCGGTCGTAGTTGAACGTTATAATCGGGAGCCGCTTCTTCGTGCCGGCTGGAAACCGGCTCGTGAGCGCATTGACGAGATCGTCGTACCAGCCATGCTGCACACTGTCGGGCGACTCACATGGCAGCAGCGCCTTAACGATTGCAGCCTTGCCAATTTCAATTAGCTTTTTTGCTTCTACCGTTCGGGTCGACTCACGGCGGGAGCATTCGGCGAGAAACCGGTCAATCGAGTATCCCAATTGACCGAATTGTTCGCAAAAGGCGTGTACGCTTGAACGGTACCTGGACTCCGAACGACCCGCGGCCTCCAATATAGCATCACGGAAGGACAACCCCTTTCTCGGAATTCCGTATGGAATACTGGCGCCGGCGCCGAGAATAAGAACACAGTTTTGGAGAATCATGGCCGAAGGAGACAGACTGGCCGACCTCATCGTTCAACACAACAATTCGGTTTCCAAGCCTCACGAATCCAAGGTTCAGGAAATTGCTGGGGCTATCTTAACGCTGATCTCGCCCGCGACCCCAATCCCGGCGGCCCAACGGCCCGGAGATGCTGGCAAGGCGGCATTTTCCGGTCGACCGACAGCAGTTCCCGCCTTACTTCTGTCCCGTTGTTCCCCGGACCGTGGCCCCCTCCCAAAAACCCCGAGTTACGCAGCTTTTCAAAACTCCGTCCTAACGATCATGATTATCGAACAGGAGCTTCTTCAATGTGTCGTATTCATCGGTGTATTTCACCCGGACGACGGCACCTACACGATTTGCGGGTCGGGTTTTGCCTACGGCCACGACCTCGGGAACGGGACCGCAGACCCCTGCTATGTGGTGACAGCGAAGCACGTCATTGACCAAATTCGGGGCCGGGGCGCCGACCGGGTTTGGTTTCGCGTTAATACTAAGGACGGGCAAGCCCGATGGATTCCCACCGAGTATCCTCTCTGGCGCTTTCCGATCGACAAGACGGTGGATGCGGCTGCGTGCCCCGCTGCGTTCGAAAAGAGCGACGAGATCTCAGTTTTCCCGGATTCATGGAGCCTGCCGAAGGCAAGGCCGGATGGAGGATCGCTTTTGCTAGGGGACGACATGTTCCTAGCTGGGTTCTTCTCGCGGCACTACGGAAACGATCGAAACGTCCCAATCGTTCGCGTGGGGAGCCTTGCGTGTACGACCATCGAGGAGATTCAAACGAAGGCATTTGGAAAGACCAAGGGTTACCTCATTGAGTGCAGGTCGATCGGGGGGTTGAGCGGGTCACCGGTTTTTTTGAACCCTGGCGGGAAGTTCGTCGGCAATTCGATTGTCTTCGGCGGTCGCCCGCTCTTGATCGGCCTGATTCACGGGCACTTCGATGACGAGTTGAGCCGAGACGTCTCCGACGATTCCGTAAACGGCGGGAGACAGGTCAACGTTGGGATCGCGGTCGTCACGCCAATCGCGGCGGTTCACGAATTTTTGAACCTCACCCCGTTTCGCCGGGACCTGACCATTCAGACAGTCGGGTGTCCGGCACGCCTTACGTTCAAGGGGTCCCCTCTCGGGGATTGCGCCCGCTAATGAAATCCCGCCTCTGAGTCAGGCGGTCCCCTCGAGGACTGACAACCTCCGTTGCTTTCAATTTTCGTTGTGGCTTTGGAGGAATGCAGGCGCTGCCGTTTGATTTAGCGTCCGCTGAAAAGCCCAAACGGAAGCGGCTTGCCCAGCGCATATTCCCACGGGAGCTTGCGGTAGAGGGCGGGGCGCTGGCGTTTGAGCCAGGCGCAGAGCCAGTGGCGCATGTACATATAGAGGCTCTGGCGACCGCGGTTGCCAGGCGCGTTGAGCATTCTATGGAAATGGCGGTGGCGGGGGTAGAGATGCCGGGCTTTGGCGGCGAGGCGTTCGGGGAAATCGGGCGGCAGGTCGGCATTCAGGTACCGGCTCGCCTCCTGCACGACGCTCTCGGCGATGGCCTCGGGCCAGAGCAGCGTGTCGCGTTCGATGCCGGCGGGGAGGGTGTCATCCCATCGCGTGCGGCGTGAAGGACGCGAAGGCGAGGCGGGGCTGCGTCTCGCGCCGGGGGCTTCGGGGCTACTTCTCCGAAGTGCCTTCGACGAGGGCGATTTCTTCGGGCGTGAGTCCGTAGAGTTCATAGACGAGTTGGTCGATTTGTCGGTCGGTGGCCGTGACGGCGTTTTGCAGCGTGGCCTTCTCCGCTTGCGTCTTCGCCGCCCTTAGCTTCGGCGTCAATGCCATGCGCTTCTCGACAAGGGCCACCATCTTCTTGTGCGCGGCTTTGTCGTCGGGCTTGGAAAGGTCGAGGGCGCGGATGGGCACCTTCTCCATGTATTGATAGATGAGCCGATAGCGGAACTCGCCTGCGCGCACGCCGAACGGGATGCTGATGTGGCTGATGGCAAACCAGAACACACGGCTGGTCAGGATGCCGACGAGATACTTGTCGCCGGTGCCGAGCGCATAGGCGGTGTTGGTGAGATAGATGCCGGTGTCGTCGTAGCAAAAGCGCGGGAACTTGCAGATGTCGGGAAAGACAATCTTGGGCTTGGCGAACACGTCGTAGTAGTCGCAGGGGCGAAGCTCCCACCAAAAGTCGCCTTGGTCTTGCCGTGCCTTCAATGCTTTGGAAAAAGGCTCAAGATGCGAGGCAATGCCGGGGTGTTCGCGGTTCAGCCACGCCCATGCTTTCGTCTCCGGAGCGTTCTGTCCTGCCGGGCCCATCGCCTTGCGCGTGAAGCCAGCTGGAAGGACGATCATCCAAACGTCCGCTGGCTCGATGAAGTATTCCCTCACGTCTTCGCCGCCACGGGAAGGGTGGATGAGTGCGGAACTTTTTGGAGAGGATGCGATGAGTTCGTTCTTCTGCGCGGTTGTCACCGCAAAGGCTTCGTTCAAGCCAGTCTTGATTCCATAGAAGAGCTGTTTGTTGACGTATTCCCCAAGTGGCGTGCCGCGCTTCGTGATCTTCCCGAACAACTTAATCTCGCTCGGCGAGCGAAGGGCCCACGCATCGCGCGTGAACTGCGAGAGCGGCGCGGTGAAGGCTGTCTTGTTCATGTCACCGTTGACCTGCTTTTCATCCAGGGACGCAACCTTGCTCACCTCGATCTCCGGCGGCTGCTTGGCCTTCGCAAAGACCGGGATGCAGACGTAGGTGTCCTTCGCATCGGCGAAGACAGCGAGACCGCCGAAGTCCACGATGCGGACGAGCGCGGCGTGGCGAAGGAGCGTGTCGCGCAACGCCTCGGCATAGGTCGCGCGGAGGATGCTGCTGGAGACGATGATGGAGTAGCGCCCGCCGGGGCGAATGAGCTTCACGCCTTTCTCCATGAAGTAGGTGTAGAGGTCACCCGTCCCGGAGAAGGCTTCGTAGTTTCTCTCGAAGTAATCCTTTTGATCCTTCAGCGATTCCTGCCGCACATACGGCGGATTCCCAATCACCGCGTCGAAGCCGCCCGCCTTCATGATGTCGCGGAACTGCACGTCCCAATCGAAGGCGTTCACGCGGACGAGGTCCTCGGACATCATCGAGAAATCGGAGGCGATGAGGGAATTGCCGCACTTGATGTTGTCCTGCAAGGGCGGGAGCAGGGCGATTTCGTCGGCGAAGAGTTCGCGCTCGCGCTGGAGCGTGGTGCGGTTCTCGTTCTCCAGCATCTTCAGGTAGAGCGAGAGCTGGGTGACTTCCACGGCGGCGCTGTCGAGGTCCACGCCGTAGATGTTTTCGGTGAGGATTCGGCGCTTCAGGTCCACGGTGAGGTGGATGTCGCCGGTCTCGGCATCCACCCAGCACCATTTCTTTTTCCGCTTGTCGGGATTCTTGGTAAGCCACTCCTGCCAGTGCTCGCACACGCGCTCGAAGGCGCGGATGAGGAAGCTGCCGGAACCGCACGCGGGGTCGAGGATGCGCAGGGCGACCGACTTCTCCGGCGCGACGCCTTCGACCAGCTTCCCCACCGTCTGCTCGACGATGTAGTCCACGATGTAGCGTGGGGTGTAATAGACGCCGCCGGCCTTCCGCACCTCGGGCTTTTCCTCGACGACGATGCCCTTGCCGTGCGGACGGACGACCTTGCCGAGGAAGCGCTCATAGACGCTGCCGAGGATTTCCACGGGGATGACGTTGAAGAGATAGGGCGTCTCGTCGTTGCTCAGTTCGCCAATGAAGTCCGCGAGCCATTCGTCGCTGACTAGGAGCTTCTCGCTCCCGTGCAGCTTGAAGAGGTTCCCATTGAAGAACGGGACGTGTGAGGGCGGTCGGCGATCCAGCGCGCGGAAGTGGCGGACGATGGCATACCACAGCGATTCGCGTGGTGCCGCGATCCGACCACCTCCCGTGCTTCCAGTACCTCCGGTGCCGCCGCTGCGCGCATCGTCGTCGAGGTCGAGCGTGGAATCCTCGCGCAGGCGCATGCTCTCCTGCCGGAACTTGCGTCCCTCGTCGTGGCCGTAGTTCCTCCGCCAAGTCTCCACGATGTTCTGGAGCGTCGTGCCTGTATCGATATCGCGATCCTCGCAAATGCGGAGGAAGAGGATGCGGTCGAGGATGCACTGGACGGACTCATTGAGCAGGTTGCCCTCGATCAGCGCGGCGTGGTCGTTGTGCTTGTAGAGATCGGAGGCGAGATCGCGCCGGGCTTCGTCGAGGAATTCGAGGAAGTCCGTATCGAGCGCGCGGGAGCGGTCGGGCCTGATGAGCCATTGCTGCTTCGCCTTCCCTTTACCGGTGGGCTTCTTTTTCGGGAGCGCATCGAGGGCGGCGTCAATCGCACCGCCCGCGACCTTTTCGCGGGAGAGGAGATCCCAGAGTTCCTGTGCGACGAGCGGATACTGCCTGAAGTGCCACGTCTTCCATTCGCCGGCTCCCGGCTCATCGGCATGGGGCTTGCCGCCGACGACATAGATGATCATCTCCTCGAAATCGGTGAGGACGGCGAGCGGGAGGTCCTTGTTCCAGGCGTAGCGTTTGGCCTGGAAGGCTTCCTTCGCGTCGAGGTCCACGGAAGGTTTCTTCGCCTCGCACACGAATCGGTCACGCCCGTCGGTGCGGAAGAGGTAGTCCGCGCGCTTCGCGCGTCCGCCGATCTGCGTGCGGCTCTCGACCTCGACTTCGCGCTTCTGCGGGATGTGGCCGGCCTTGTTCTCCACGTCCCAACCGAGCGCGGAGAAAAGCGGGTTCAGGAATTCCTGCCGCAGGCTCGCCTCGTCGTAGCCCGCCTTCTTGTAGTGCGCGAAGTTCTTCTCGAACGTTGCGACAAGCCGGTTGAGTTCCTTTTCAAAGCTGGCGAAACTGTGACTCGGCATCGGGCGGATGTTTTATCTCGATGGGACTGGGCGTCAATCCGCATGGCTGTCCTTCACGGGTGGCGCGCGCGAGCTGAAGCTCGGGGCTACTTTCTTTTCCCGCCTCGAAGCCGATGGCGGCGGCGCTGGTGTTTGTGCCGTTGGTATTGGTGCGGGCCATGTCAGAGTGGTGCGCCCGTGATCTCCGGGTAAATGGGCACGCCTTCGCGGGCGATTTTCTCGATGAGGCGGGGGTTGTGCGCGCGTTCGGTGCGGACCACATCGAACTCATAGATGATGGGGGCTTCGTCGAGCGCGTCAGTGAGTTCCAGCCATTCGTCGGCGGTGGCGTCCGGGGCGGAGATGGCGAGATCGATGTCCGAGGCACGGCGGGCGTGGCCGGTGGCGCGGGAGCCGAAGAGGCGGACTTCGCGGACGCAGGGGAAGCGGCGAAAGGTGCGACGGAGCAGGGCGAGGTCCCGCTCGCGGAGGGCGAGTGGCTTCATGCGCTCAGTCCCATTGCAGGGTCTGGATTTTCTCCGCCATGCCGCGGAGCAAAGGAGCGTAGTCCTGCACGATGTGCCCGAAGATCTGGCGGGCGAGCGTCTCGTCGTAGGCGTGGCTGGTGAGGTTGCGCTCCTCGAGCATCTGGAGCCAGCGGTCGGCTTCCTCGGGTGTGGGGATGAGATTCTCAGCGAATGCCTTCTTGAGCGTCGGGCGTGGCCCGCCGCATTCGTGCCCCTGTCGTTCGAGGTAGAGCTTGAGGGTCTTCCACACGACTTCAAAGGTGAACTCGAAGCGCTGGATGGTGGCGTCGCGGATGAGATCGCTTTCCGGCTGGGCGACGGCTTCGGCGAGGCGGGTGGCCAGGGAAATGCAGAATGCAGAATTTCGAATGTCGACTGAATTAGTCATTGTTGCCTCTTGCGGTTTTTCGTGACGCCACGGTGATGGCGACGAGTTGATTCGCTTCGTCGAGCAGGCGCGTCAATTCCAGCGATGCTTGGGCTTCGAGCTTCAGGTGTCGGCGTTGGGCGATGTCGCGGACCATTTCAAGCCAAAAGCCGGTTTCGTCCGCTTCCTCCTCGACCGTGCCCAATTTCGAGATGAAGTCGGGCTTAGACTTCCCACGACACGCCGACCGATAGTTGGCGGCGACTGAACTCGACGAACGGATGACCTGCCCGATGGCGTGGCGGGTTTCCAACACTTGAGGCAAGCCAGCGGCCAACTCGATGACATCG
>JBEBGK010000086.1:0-8916 GCA_040081515.1 Chthoniobacteraceae bacterium | reverse complement strand
AGGAACTCGAGCAAGCCTGGCAGCGGCAGACGGACAGCTTCACCGAACTCGCGAAGAAGACCGCCGCCGATCAGCCGAAGGGCAAGGCCGGAAAGGGCAAAGGCAAGGCCAAGAAGTAGCCTGCGGGCATTGCGACGGGAGGTTAAGAAAGCAAGACGTGGCGAATTGACCTCGGAGAACACGGTTTCTTCGCGCTCCGCCACGCGTGACCAGGACGTATCCCCCGAACATGAAGCTCGCCCTCCTCTCACTCGCTTTCGCAACGCTCGTTCACGCTGCGCCAGCGCCGCCCGTGCAAGTGGCGGACAAGCGTGAAGCCTTCTTCACCGTGGAGCGCTTTGGCGATCCCGCCGATCAAGCCACGAAGGACCGGGCTGCAAAGGAGGCCTTTGCCCGCAACGTGCCGCTCTGGCTGGATGCAGGCACGGCCCATCTCGACATCAATCCCACAACGGATGCGGAGGCGGACACGCCGGAGTCACGGCATCATTTTTTCGCGAGGGTCTGCGCCTGGCAGAGTAAATGCCGGACCGGCAACGACGCGCGGATCATCATCCGCATCGCGAAGGGCTTCCACTCGGTGAACGCGTGGAATGCGCTGGGCACGCGCAACCCGAACATCCTCCGCCGCGATCCGCACGCGCCGGTCCTCGACATCCGCGGCGCTCACGTCACGGAGACCGCCATCGTTTCGCTCAAGATCGGCAAACGCGGATCGAGCGACTTCAGCCAGTCGCCTCCGGTGATCCGCTACCGCACCGACTATCCGCTCGCCATCGAGTTGGAGAAGCCGCTGCCGGATTACGTCGTGCCTGGCTATGCCATCGGGATGAAAAACATCACCGGTGATGGCGATGCGGAGGCGTTGAGCGGTGCGGTCAAAGTGGAGACCATCAGCGCCGACCGCCGCACGGTGACGACGACCGTGAACTCGTCCCGCGTAGCGGAATTGATCTCGCCCACCAAGCTGGACACCAAAACGCTTTTCCAGGGTCTCACGGCCTCGCGCATCGTGATTCCATCCGCCTGTCTCGGCATCGACACGAGCTACACCGTCGAGCAGGCGAAGGAAATCACCGGCGTCGTGCGTGGTGAGACGACGCGTGTGACCGTGGCAGGCGGACACGATTTCCAAGAGGGCCAAATGGTGCGCTTCTCCGCGATGCGCGGCATGACGGAATTGAACGGGCAGCAATTGATCGTCGCAGCCCCCGTCACGGCGACGGAGTTCCATTTGAAGACCCTGCAGAACACCCCGCTCGACAGCCGCGCTTACGGCGAGTGGACCGAAATGGGGTCGGTCTCCCGCGTCACGGAACTCTGGACCGGCGGCGACTACGAAGGCTATTTCGACTTTCACAACGGCGCACGCGGGGAGACGCGATTCCTGGGCCTCGCCTACGTGGGCCGGACCGGCAATGCCTTCGCGCAAGAACTGGTGATGGTGGCGGACACTGGCTCGCGCTATCAGGCGAATGTCGGCACCGTGCTCACCGGCGCGGGCAGCCGCATTTTACGCGGGGCCTTTCTCGGGACCATCGATCTGAACATGGCCTACTGCGGTGGCGGCGGCTGCCAGTACGCCATCGGCATCCAGGCGGGATGTCATGCCTCCGTCATCCGCTCGATGGTGGGCGGCGCGCGAGGCTACACCATTTCCATCGCGGATGACTCGCATCTGAATGTGGCCGCGTCCGTGGTTGGCGGCGGCAGTGCGGCGGTGATTGCGCAGAACCGCAGCTTCGCGACCTTTCTCGCGGCAAAGGCGTGCGGAAACCTGACCGGATTGATGGCAACAGGTGGAAGCGGATTTCAAATCGACGCCAGCGCGCTGATCCACCGAAACACCACAGGCATCTCCCGCTCGTCAGGAGCGCCCGGCCTCGGAACTTTCTACGGAAAGCCGACCTTCGGCACCGGCGGGCTCGCCAATGGCAGGGACGCGAATTTCGTGGAAGGACAGCAAAATTTCTCGACCGATGCGGGCTTCGTGCTGAGCCATCCGGAGTCGCCCGCGCACATCCGACACACCGGCGTGCTGACAGCGAATCGCGCAGTGACCCTTTCCACTCGCGGAGCGGTCCCCGGCGCGAGCTTCATCATCACCCGCACCGGTGGCGGAAGCTTCAAACTCAACGTTGGCGAAGGCCCTTTGAAAGCCCTGGCACCGAACACCTAGTGCGAGGTCACCTTCGATGGCGAGGCATGGTATCTCGCGCGATCCGGCGGGCTGTAGCGGGAAGATGATCATGAGCCCACTTCTTCCGCGATCCGACGAACGGCTTCATCGCAGGCACATCGCGCATTCATGAGACTCATGGCTCTCATCTGCTGCATCGCCCTCCTGCCCATCATGGCGATGGCGCAAGCGCGGAACACCGCATGGCGGGATGCCGTCGGCGACTGGAGCGATGCGGCGAAGTGGAGCACCGGGCTGCCCGATGGTCTCGCGCGGACGGCGGTCGCGGGGAAATCGGAGGTGAGCTTGAAGGAAGGCATGGCGGTGGTGGGCGGATTGCTCGTCGGCACCGGCCGCGGCGATCATGGGCGGATCACGATTGACGGTGGTGAATTGGTGGTGCGCAGAAGTTTTGTGCAGATCGGCGAGGAGGACGGCGGATCGGGTGAGGTCGTGGTGAATGGCGGCGCGTTTCACAATGCGAGTGCGACATACATCGGCGGCGCGAATAGCGTCCCGGGTCGGAGCTGTCGTGGTGCGCTGCGGGTGAGTGGTGGGAGTCACGTGTCGCGGATCATCACGCTCGGCTGGGGCGCGGGGAGCGAGGCGATGCTCAGGGTGGAGGGCTCGCGCGTTGCGGCGGTGCATGTGCTGGATTACGTGACGATGGGTGCCTATCTCGAAGGCGTTCCGAGCACGAGCACGCTGGCGTTCACGCTCGATGCGCAGGGCGTGACGCCGATCACAATCCAGAGTCCCCGAGGCGGCCTCAGCATGGTGCGGAAACCCGCGGCGAATCGCTGTCATCTGCGCATCGCACTCAGCGCCGTGCCGCCGCGTGAGGATGTGACGCTCATCACCGCGAATGTGGCGACGAAGGGAGAGTTCGACGATCTGCCCGAGGGTGCTGAGATTTCGGCGACGTGGCAGGGACGCGTTTTCAAATGGAAGCTGACGTATCGCGGTGGTGTGAGCCGCTGTGATCTCGTGCTAGGCGATGTGCGCGGGCATCGGGACAGTGACGTGACCTCGGCAACACGGGCCCGACCTGCCGCGCCCGCTTTTCTGTGGAAGGACATCCCGTTGCGCGATCCTTTGCCGCCGCAGTTTGAGCCGGCGTTCGAAGGCGCGGAAGGATTTGGAGCCATCGCGAAAGGAGGTCGCGGCGGTCGCGAGATCGTCGTCGAAAATCTCGCGGACAGCGGCCCCGGCAGTCTGCGGGCAGCCGTGCAGGCCAAAGGACCTCGCACGGTGACGTTTCGTGTCGGCGGGATCATTCCGCTCAAATCGCCACTGCAAATCACCGAGCCGTTTCTCTCGATCCTCGGCCAGACAGCACCCGATGGCGGCATAGAGCTTCGGGGAAGCGGCATCGTCGTCAGGACGCATGATGTGGTGCTTAGGCATCTGCGCGTGCGCCCGGGCGAGACAAGCAACGGACAGGACGCCATCGAGTTTTACGACGCGGAACGCTGCGTCGCGGATCATTGCACCTTCATGTGGGGCGATGACGAGACGTGCAGCATCGTCGGCCTCAGCGACGCCATCACCATCCAGCACTGCATCATCGCCGAGGGACTGAACCACGCCGGACACAGCATGGCCTCCATCGCCGGCGGCGAACGCACGACGTGGCATCACAATCTCATTGCGCACTGCCGCACGCGAAATCCGCGCTTCGCCGGAGCGACGTGGTGCGACTTCCGAAACAACGTGATCTACAACTGGATGGACGTGGCCGCCTACGGCGAGTTCGAGCGGCTGAACCTCGTCGTGAACGTCTTCAAGCCCGGCCCCAGCACGAAGCCGAATGCCCTCCGTTTCTTCGATGGCGAGGCCGTGCTTCTGCCCGTCACATTCCATGCCCGTGGAAACCTCCTGCACGGTCACGACGCCTCCGACTGGACTCACATCCGATGCGACACCGCTGCAAGAACGGACACACCGTTTCCCGCGCCGACCGTGCGGACTCATGAAGCCCATGAGGCCATGCAGCGTATTCTCGATGAAGCGGGTGCCACGCTGCCCAAGCGCGACGCCACCGATGCCCGCATCGTGCAATCCGTGCGCGATGGCACGGGACAGATCCTCGACAGGGTTCCGCTTGGAAATGACTGACGCCGCCTCTTTCGCATGCGCTTCCCGGTTACGGGAGCAACGACGAGCACGAGGTTTTGTCGTAGGAGAGCCTGCTCAAGTCGGGAACCTCCGCCCGATGACGGAATGCCGCGGCCCCACGGGGCAAAACGGTTCCGATCTCCTGTGAGCCGTCCCACCCAATGCCCATCGCCATCCTTGCATCTTTCCGCCCGCCCACCCGACACTCCGGTAAATGAACTCACACGAGTCATCCGCCTCTCCCCACTGACCCGGAACCGCTTCAACTCCAAGGAACGCACTCTCCCACCAAACCCATCCACCAAATGAAACTCCTCCTCGCACTCCTCGCCGCATTTTTTCTCACGTCCCATCTCCACGCCGAACTCGCCGGCTCGAAGCCGAACATCATCCTCGTGATCACCGACGACCAGGGCTACGGGCCGGTGGGGCGGCACGGGCATCCGTGGCTGAAGACTCCGAATCTCGATGCGCTCTACGACAAGAGCGTTCGCTTCACGCGCTTCCTCGTGAGCCCCACCTGTTCGCCGACTCGCAGCGCGATCATGACGGGGAGGCACGATCTGAAGAACGGGATCACGCACACGATTCTCGAGCGCGAGCGCATGACGCTGAATGCCACCATCCTACCGCAGGTGCTGAAGAAAGTCGGCTACACCTCGGGGATTTTTGGCAAGTGGCACCTCGGGGACGAGGAACCGTATCAGCCGCATCAGCGCGGCTTTGATGAAGCATTCATCCACGGAGCGGGCGGTATCGGGCAGGCGTATGCGTGCTCGTGCGCCGATGCACCGGACAACAAGTACAACGACCCGGTGATCCGCCATAACGGCAAGTTTGTGAAGACGCATGGCTTCTGCACCGATGTGTTTTTCACCGCCGGCCTCGGCTGGATCCATGAGCAAAAAAAGAAGGGCCAGCCTTTCTTCGCCTACATCGCGACGAATGCGCCCCACGGGCCGTTCATCGCGCCGGAGAAAAATGCGAAGCGTTTCACCGACCTCGGCTTCGGCAAGGAGCAGGCGGGCTTTTACGGCATGATCGCGAACATCGATGAGAACATGGGCCGTCTCGCCGCGAAGCTGGAGGAATGGGATCTCTACAAGAACACGATCGTCATTTTCATGTCCGACAATGGCATGACGGGCGGCGGCTCCGGCCAGCCGGGCAAGGATCTCGCGCCCGGGCATCCGTTCTTCAATGCCAACCAGAGCGGACTGAAAGGCTCGACCGATGAGGGCGGCGTGCGCGTGCCATTTTTCATCCGCTGGGATGGAAAAATCACGCCCGGCCGCGACATCGGCACCATCGCCGCGCACATCGATCTGCTTCCCACCTTCGCCGCGCTCACCGGGGCGGACATGCCGAGGAATCAGGTCGAAGGCCGCAGCCTGCTGCCGCTCATCGAGGGCAAGGCCGACGGCTGGGCGGATCGCTATCTGTTCACCCACGTCGCGCGCTGGCCCACCGGCAGCGAGCCGAACGACTTCCAGTTCGTGAACTACGGCGTGCGAAACCAAATGTATCGTTTCGTCGGCCCGCGCGGCGGTGGCGGCAGGCAGAACAAGAAGGCCGCGCAGCAACCGGCGCAGGAAACCAAAGGCGCACTCTACGATCTCGAATCCGACCCGTATCAAAAGACCAACGTGATCGCCGAGCACCCGCAGATCGCCGCGAAGATGAACGCGGCATACGAAGCATACTGGAAGGAAGCGCGCCCGCTTATGGTGAATGAGACCGCCCCGATGTCGCCGACCAAGCCGTTCCACGAACTCTATGAGAAGCAGCTCAAATCCGGCGGCATCCCCGACTGGACTCCGCCCGCGCTGTGAAACCACCCGCGCGCGGTTGAAGCCCGTGCGCAAGCCCAAGCGATGCTTTCTCCGCAGAACAAGACGTGGGCGCGCGCAGCGGCGTTGATCGGAAGCGACGAAAAGCTGTCGCCGGCGGAGTGGCGGAAAGTAGTCCACGGCTTTAGCCGGATTGGGCGTCTGAGCCGGCTGAAGCCGGGGACTACTTTGGACGCTCGCCCTTCGCAGCCAGTCGGGGAGAAGCGATGCAATGAGCGAGGACCTACGACTCAAATCGCATGAGCACGTTATCGCATCGCATCATCAACCTCACGGTCTTCGTCGCACTCACGATGATCGCCACGGCGGCGGATCTCACCGTGCGACCCGGACCATCCGCGATTGCGCAAGCGATCGACCGCGCGGCGGAGGGCGATGTGCTGATTCTTCAGCCCGGTGTGTATCGCGAACACGTGCGGATCGAGAAACGAGTGACATTGCGCGCGATGCCCGGTGCGATCGTGGATGGCGCGGAGGAACTGCGAGCCGACTGGAAAACGGAAGGCGACGGCGTCTTCACAGCCTCGCAGAAGTCGCGCCCGGAGGGTCTGCTCGTGGATGGACGCTTCATCGCCGAAGTGCGATTCGACCGCGCGCAGACGAAGGGCGAATGGCACTGGCGCACGCTCCTGACGAGGGGTCCGCCGCTCAGTGGCTTCACGCAGATTCGGGCGTTGTGGATGTATCATCCGCAGGAGCAGCGCATCTACGTGCGGTTTGAGAATGGCGCTTCGCCGGAGAATCGGGCTATGGCTTTGATTTCGTCGAGTGAGGCGCTGTTCACCATTGCGAAGGCATCCGGCGTCGTGGTGGAGGGAGTCACCTTCGCGCATGGAGCAACGGCGGTGGCGATCACTGACGGCGCGGTTGACGCGGTGGTGCGACGCTGCAAGGTCACTTCATTTGAAGGCACCGGCATCGTGCTCACCGACGGCGCGGCGCGCTGCACGGTGGAGGAATGCACAATCACGCGCGGCGCCTTTGAAGAATGGCAACCGAGTGCGGAGCACAGCCGGCCCAATTACGAAATCTGGCGCATTCACAAGGACGTGGGCCGATACGATCGCGTGGGCATCGAGGTCATCCGCGCCGGAGCCGGAAACAAGATCCTGCGCAACAAGCTGGATCGCACCTTCGACGGAATCTGCCTCGGCGACTACAAGACGGAGTCGCTCGACAAACCGCTGACCGATCCCGCTCACGGACGCGGCACGGAGATCGCGGAGAACGTGATCGAAAGCACGCGCGACTCCGGCATCGAACTCGGGGTCGGCTGCACCGATGTGAACGTGCATCACAACGTGCTGCGCCGCACGCATGGCGGCTTGCGGTTCAAGGTGCCGCGCATCGGCCCGGTCTTCATCCATCACAACCGGCTCATCGACGGCGCGCCGTTCAATATCTGGTTCAGCATGGATGCCTCGCCCGCCGAGGGCTACGTGTATCACAATACGATCGTCGGCGGGACGACAGCGGCAGTGGTCTTCTCCTCGTTCAACGCCAAGCGCGATTTCGGCGCACCGAAGTGGCATTTCCTCAACAACCTCGTGCTCTCGAAGGAGGGCTTCTTCGACGGCTACCGCAACACGCCCACGCCCGACTTCACCGCGACACACAACGTCGTCACCGGCGCACGCATGCCGTGGCCCGGAGACAAATCGCGCGATGTCGGAAGTCGGTACGAAGTCAGCATCCAGCATGATGCAGACGGCAAGCCCGCGCACGGCAGCGCTGCGGCGAATGCAGGGCTCGACGCCTCCACGTATTTCCACGGCAAACCGCTGCCCGGCTGCGAGCGCGGGTATTTCAAAGGCAAAGCTCCTGATGCCGGCGCAGATGAAGTGGAATAGAAACAACTCACCCAACCCATGAAACGCCTCCTCTGCCTCGCCATCGTTCTCTCGTCATTCGTCATTCACCATACGTCATTCGCTGCGCAGCGCTCGAACATCCTCTTCATCGCCATCGACGACCAGAACGACTGGATCGGCCATCTCGGCGGGCATCCGATGGCGAAGACGCCGAACCTCGACAAGCTCGCCGCGCGCGGCACGACGTTCCTGAACGCGCATTGCAACATGGCGTTGTGCAATCCGTCCCGCACCAGTCTGCTGCTCGGGCTGCGCCCGACGACCACCGGGATCTACGGACTTGCGCCGTGGTTCCGCACGCTGCCGCAATGGAAGGATCGCGTGGCGCTGCCGCAGCACTTTGCCAACAACGGCTATCGCACTGCCGCGACGGGCAAGATCTACCACGGCAGCACGGGCGGAGGCGGAGGCAGGGGGAAGGCGAAGAACAACGCCGCCAATCCCGCGGACACGAAGCCGGAATTCCAAATGACCGCACCTCTCGGCGGCGTCGGCACCAAGCCGCCGAAGAAACTGATCCCGGCGACGCCGATGGGCAACAATCCGCTCATGGACTGGGGCGTGTGGCCACTCGACAACGACGACACGGGCAAGGGCGACTATCAGGTCGCGAGTTGGACCGTGGAGCAGATTAAGTCCGCGCCGAAGGACCAGCCTTTCTTCATCGCCGCGGGATTCTTCCTGCCGCACGTCCCGTGTTACGCCACGCAGAAGTGGTTCGACCTTTACCCCGATGACGACAGCGTGCTGCCGAAGATCCTCGAAAATGACCGCAAGGACACGCCGCGCTTCTCCTGGTATCTGCATTGGGAACTCCCCGAGCCGCGCCTGAAGTGGGTGAAGGAAAACAACCAGTGGCGCAATCTCGTCCGCTCGTATCTCGCCTGCACAAGCTTCG
>JBEBGK010000855.1:0-2294 GCA_040081515.1 Chthoniobacteraceae bacterium | reverse complement strand
AGGCGGCTTTCAAAAGACGACCGCGGGCCGGGTGCAGACGCCGACGCTCGCCATCCTCGCCGAGCGCGAGGAGCGCATCCGGGCCTTCGAGCCGCGGACGTATTTCGAACTGCATGCGGATTTCGGCGTGGCGGCGGGCAGCTATCATGGCCGGTGGTTCGACGAGAAGTTCGCCTCGAAGAAGGCGGAGGACGAGCAGGCAAAGGCCGAGCGCATCTGGGACAAGGTGCAGGCGGATGCGCTCGTGGCGAAGTGCACGGGCAAGCCGGGCATCATCGAGGAGGAAAAGAAGCCGGCCTCGCAGGCGCCGCCGCTGCTTTATGATCTGACGACACTGCAACGCGAGGCGAACAGCCGCTTCGGCTTCCCGGCGCGGATGACGCTCCAGGTGGCGCAGGGACTTTACGAGCGGCACAAGGCGCTCACTTATCCGCGAACCGATTCGCGATACCTTCCGGAGGATCACCTCCAGACGGCGAAGGACGTGATGAACAGCTTCTCCGGCGAACTCGCCAGGCACGCGAAGAAGGCGATGCAGAGCGGCTGGGTGCGGCCGAACAAGCGCATCTTTAACAATGCCAAGGTGAGCGATCACTTTGCCATCGTGCCCACGGGCACCGTGCCCTCGGGGCTCGATGACAAGGAACAGCGCATCTTCGAGCTCGTCTCGAAGCGCTTCATCGCCGTGTTTTATCCGGCGGCGCAGTTCGAGGTGACGACGCGCGTCACCCGCGTGGAAGGCGAGGCGTTCAAGACCGACGGACGGATCGTGACCGATCCCGGCTGGCTCGCGGTGTACGGCCGCGAGGTGGAGGGCGAGGACAGCGAGAAGGCGGTCGTTTCCGTACGCCCCGGCGAACAGGCCGCGACGGAGAAACTCGAAATCCGCGAGTCGCAGACGAAACCGCCGGCGCGGTTCAACGAAGGAACGCTGCTCTCCGCCATGGAGGGCGCGGGCAAGCTCGTGGACGACGAGGAACTGCGCGAAGCGATGGCCGAGCGCGGACTCGGCACACCGGCGACCCGCGCGCAGATCATCGAAGGCCTGCTCTACGAGGGATACCTCATCCGCGACGGACGCGAACTCGTGGTGACGCAGAAAGGTCTCAGCTTGATCACGCTGCTGCGGAACCTCGACGAGCAGGGCCTCACGCAGCCGGAGATGACGGGCGAGTGGGAGTTCAAGCTCAAGCAGATGGAACGCGGCAAACTGTCGCGCGCCGAGTTCATGGACGAGATCCGCCGGCTCACGACGGAGATCGTGAACAAGGTGAAGAACTACCAGGGCGGTGAGATCCAGGGGAACTTCGAGCCGATCGAGGTGACGTGTCCGAAGTGCGGCGCGAGCCAGTTCGCGGAGACGTTCAAGAGCTACACGTGCAAGGGCGAAGGCTGCGGCCTCACGGTGTGGAAGACGGTCGCGAGCCGCGAACTCGAGCGAAGCGAAGTGGAGAAGCTGCTGAAAGAAGGCCGCGTCGGCCCGCTGGAAGGTTTCCGCAGCAAGTTCGGCCGCCCGTTCGCCGCCCCGCTGAAGCTGGATCGCGAGGAGTGGAAGGTGACTTTCGATTTCCAAAAGGACGGCGAAGAGGGCGACGGCACGCCGCCCGTGTGGGTGAATCCCGAACCGGTCGGAAAATGCCGCCTGTGCGAAGCGGGCCAGGTCCTCGAGGCGGCGGATGCATTCCTGTGCGACCAGCGGCACGAGAAGAAGTGCACGTTCCGGATGGGGAAGACGATCCTCCGCAAGAACATCTCGCGCACCGACGTCGCGAACCTTCTCCGCGACGGGAAGACGTCGCTCCTCACGGGGTTCGTCAGCGCGCGGACCGGGCGCGCCTTCAAGGCGTTCCTCGTGCTGAAGGAGGACGGCAAGGTGGGCTTCGAATTTGCGCCGCGTGAGCCGAAGAAAGGCGCGGTGCCGAAAGCCGCGCCCGCTGCGGACGCCGCGGCACCGGCCCCGGACGCCCCGGCGCCAAAGCCCAAGGCCAAGCCGAAGACCGCCGCTCGCACGAAGGCGAAGTAGTCCGCGATCCCCGGATCATTTTGGTTGCGCACGGGCATGACCCCGCGCTCATCGTAGTCCAGCCCATCCGCCATGCTGAACCGAGTCCTCAAACGCATTCACCTGTTCGCGATCGCCGCGGCAATCCACGGCCTCCCTCACGATGCCGGCGCGCAACTCGACGCGACCGGGAAGGAACTCACCCGGCGGGTCTTCGTCGCCGACACCGCCGCCGTCGAGGCGGGGAAACCATTCCGCGTGGGTTTCCACTTCACCATCGCCGATGGCTGGC
>JBEBGK010000854.1:0-2295 GCA_040081515.1 Chthoniobacteraceae bacterium | reverse complement strand
CGGTGAATTCGTAGTAGAGACACTTCTCCTCGGACGAAGCGCGCTCGACAAATCTCCGGCACAGCGCCTTGAATGCATCGAGCTTGCCCGGGTGAGTTTTGAAATACGGATGAATGCTGACGGCGTTTGGCGGGTAGTTCATGGACGGACTTCGGACGTTCTCGGCGGGACGGATGATCGCTTTCCCGCGCGAGTCATCAAGACAAACCCCGCCACCGCGGGACTGTCCGGGCGCTGTTGAAATGCATTCCATCCGGGAAAGCACGTCGCGTAGGCTTCCGGGCATGTCGCGATCCCCCGCCCGCTCCCTCCTCCTCGCCGTCGTCCTCGCCACCAGTTCGCAGGGTGCGACCCCGCCACCGCTTGATTTCGGGGGCGTGCGCGAGGAGCACATCATGATTCCGATGCGCGACGGCAAGCGGCTCTCGGCCTACGTGTATTTTCCGAAGGGCGAGGGAAAGTGGCCGGCGATCTTCCAGCAGCGCTATGCGGAGATCGCGAGCGCCGGCTCACGGAGGCAGGCGGCGCAATTCGCAGCCGGCGGCTTTGTCATCGCCAACGTGAACTACCGCGGCACGCACGAGAGCGAGGGCGTTTACCGCGGCTACCGCGGGCTGCAATGGGGCGAGTTGCGCGACGGCTACGATGTATGCGAGTGGCTCGCAGCGCAGCCGTGGTGCACGGGGAAAATTGGCACGTATGGCGGTTCGCAGGCCGGCTATGCGCAGAACTATCTCGCCGTCACACAGCCGCCGCACCTCGTCGCGCAGTACATGACGGACACGGGCCTGAGCCTTTTCCATGAAGGCTACCGCATCGGCGGCGCGACGAAGCCGCAGCGTTTCATCAAGGGCGGCGCCGTCGCGCGGGACATCCGCGACAACGACGCCCTCCTGCGCGAGTGGGACGCGCATCCGAATTACGACGAATACTGGCGCGACGAGGATGCCTCGCTGCACTTCGCCAAGATGAACGTGCCTTGCTTCACCATCGGGAGTTGGTTCGACTTCATGGTGCAGGGCAGCGTGGCGAGCTTCATCGGACGGCAGCACCACGGCGGACCGGCCTCGCGCGGCCGTCAGCAACTCATCATCGGCCCGTGGCTGCATGGCGGCTATCCGAAGTCGAACAGGATTGGCGACCTCGTCTTCCCGGAAAACGCGCAGTTCGACGTCTATGCGCACATGACGAAATGGTTCAACCACTTCCTGAAAGGCGAGGACAACGGCGTGGAGAGGGATGTCACTGTGCGGTACTACGTGATGGGCGCAGTCGGCGAGAATGGCGCACCGGGCAACGTGTGGCGCGAGGCGAAGGACTGGCCGCCGAAGACGGAGAGCGCGTCGCTCTTCCTCCAGCCCGACGGCGCGCTGACAAACGCCACGCCTTCCGCCACGACTGCCAGCACCAGCTACGCGAGCGATCCACGCCAGCCCATGAGCCTGCCATTCACCGGTTTCCCCGGCGCGAAGGACGCACGACCATTCGAGGAGCAGGGCGAAGTGCGCACGTGGACGACCGATGTTCTCGCCGAGCCCGTCGAGTGGACCGGCGAAGTCAACGCGGAGGTGTGGGTGGGTTCCACCGCGAAGGACACCGACTTCATCCTGCGCGTGAGCGACGTGTATCCCGACGGACGCAGCATTCTGCTCATGGATTACCCGATGCGCGCCCGCTACCGCGACGGCTTCGAACGGCAGCATCTGCTCACGCCCGGTGAACCGGCGAAACTCGCGTGGCGCATCGGCTTCACGAGCATCATCTTCAACAAGGGGCACCGCATCCGCGTGACCATCGCCAGCACCGGCGCGCCCTTCTACGAGCCGAACAACCAGACCGGCGGCCCGCAGACCGTGGACTGGATGAAAACGACGCAGCACGCCATCAACACCATCTGGCACGACGCCGCGCACCCGTCGCGCATCATCGCGCCCGTGATGCGATCGAAGTGAGGCGGCTGGCGCCCGCTTGCCTCGGAATGCGCCAGCCTTGACCGGGAATCCGCGATTGTTACGGTCGCGATTCCACCCTATTTTCTTCCAGCATGAGCGACACTACTGCCACCACCACACCCTCCGGCGGCTCCCGGGTTTCCAGGATTTCCGAAAGCGTCATCCGCATCGCCGGCGATTCGCAGGACGGCATCCAGGCCATCGGCGGCTTCCTCGCGCGTCTCGCAGGCCGCAGCGAGCAGGATGTCATGACGTTCATGACCATCCCGTCCACGATCTCGGGCGGGGCCTCGATTTTCCAGGTGCGCATCGGCTCCGGTGAAGTGCTCAGCGCCGGCGACGA
>JBEBGK010000853.1:0-2298 GCA_040081515.1 Chthoniobacteraceae bacterium | reverse complement strand
CGAATCGTCGGCTCCACATTTCTACCCGCGCCCTCACGCCCCCTTCTCGCCCAGCCTGCGCTGGAGCAGGAGGTGGAAATTCCCGAGCGGGAATTCGTCCTCATGCGCGAGCGCGAGCCACGCCTTCGGATCGCTCTCATCGGGCACGGCGCCCGTCTTCCAGCGTGAGCCGACATTGGGCCGCACGTAGCGGCTCACGAACTCGTGCGCCGCGACCCAGAGCGCGACCCGCGAGCATTCCGCCCCGGCCTTGTAGAGCGCGCGCAGTTCCGCATCGAGCGTGGCCATCGCGTCGGGAAGCGCCTCCCAGCGGATCTCGAGCCGGTTGTCCCGCCACAGGATCGCATCGGCCTGGTGCAGCGCACCGAAGAGGATCTGCCCGCCCAGCGCGTCGTAATTCCGCACCCGCGGCCCGGTGATGGGGAAGCGCAGGACGCGGTCGAGCACGATGGCCCAGCCCACGTAGCGGGCGAACGGGAACCCGTCGCGCACGAGCCGTTGCGCCTCGCCGAACGCGCGCACATCCACGCGCAGCTCCTCGATGGCATACATCCAGAACGGCGCGCGCTGCCGGATCATGAACGGGTCGAACGGCAGTTCGCCGAGCGCGTGCGACTGGTCGTGGATGAGATCCCAGAGGGCGCACACCTCCTCGAGCAGCGGCCGGCAGCCGAGCAGGCATTCCAGCTCCGGGAAAATGGAGAGGCCGGTCGCCTGCGCTGCCCGCAGCGCGATGGATTGCAGCCGGCGCGCCTCGCGGTCGCAGAAGATGCCGCCGAAGTGATTCGTCGCGCGGCCCGCGACGGACACGGTCTCGGGAAAAAGCACCGCGCATTCGCTCGCGTAGCCGTCCGTGAAATCCACCAGCCGCAGCGGGACGAACTTCGGGTTCGGATAGCGGCTGCGTTCGAGTTCCGCGAGCCAGCCGGGCCACGAGGTCTGCGTGAGCAGCGCCTCGAAGCGCACCAGTGGCGAGGCGTTCGGCGTGTACATCGGGAAGACCACGAGATGCCCGATCCCGTCCGCGCGGTGCAGTTCCGGGCGGAACGCCGCGAGCGAGGCCGCGAAATCCGGATGGCCGAACCCGCCGCGCATCCAGCCGAGCAGGTCTTCCTGGACCAGCCGGAGGTATTCGGCCTGATGCGGAAACGATGGCGCCAACGCGGTGATTTCATTCCCGATCGCCGCGATCAATTTTGCCGCGCCGTCATGGCTCTCGAGTCCGATTGCGCCGGCGGGCTGCTGGATGGCGCGCAGGGTGTTGATGATGCCCTTGAGCCGCGTCCACGCGCTGCCGGATGCGATTTTCTCCGCGGGCGCCGCGGCGATGGCGGCCCCGATGCGCCGGTACGAGGGGGCGGCGAGCCAGTGGACGATGTTCAGCCAGAGCTGGAGGTGGTCGTGTTCGCCGATGTGTTCGTCGCCGAAGAGCAGCGAGTCGGTGACGGCGACGATGCGCCCCGCGCCGAGGTCTGCGCAGCCGATGAGCCCCGCGCCCGCCGGGTGCGCCTGCGGCGATGCGTGCCAGGCAATCGCGGCGCCGTCCTCTGCGACGAGCGAGCCGGCCCGGTAGAAGCATGCGCGCTGCGCGAGGTGCCCGAGCGCCGCGCCGGGCACGGGCGCGCCGAAGAGCCATTCGGGATTTCCCGGGACGCACGCCGAGCGATCGAAGACGCGGCTGCTCTCGATGCGCAATCCGGCCGGGGCGAGGAGGGCGTTGAGGTTGTCGCCGTACTTGTCGTGCTCGTACTCGGTGATCACCAGCAGCCCGCCGCCGGCGCGCACCCAGGCGAGGACGGCGTCGATTTCAGCCGGCGACAGGGCGGGGGAATTCGCCGAGGTCGTGCGTTCCCAGCGCGGGTCGCACGGATGGATCAGCGCGAGGACATCCGCGCCCGCGAGGAGGCTGGCGGTGAGTGGCTGGTCGCGATTGCGCAGCACGGTGAAGTCCCGCGCGGCGAGCGCGGAGGCCGCCACTTCGTAGGAGGAATGGACCGGGTCCTCCGGCGCGATCTCCCGCGCGCGCTCCGCCGACAGCGACCAGCTCTCGCTGTGAAACTCATCAGCGAGGAAGCGGACAAGCTTTCGCGGAGTCTGGATCATCGGGCTGCCTGCTGCGGCAAGCTACGCCATTCTCCCCGATGCGCAACGCTGGCGGAAAACCGTAGCCACCGACGTGAGGAGGCGGGCTGATCTCTCCCCTGCAGAGTCCGCATTCGCTTCGGGAGGCGGGCCGCTCAATGTGGGGCCGACAACCTGTCGGCCCGTTCCTTCGCTCCGGAGCACGCGCCCGCGGAC
>JBEBGK010000085.1:0-8947 GCA_040081515.1 Chthoniobacteraceae bacterium | reverse complement strand
CTGGCTGAGCGAGGGCATCAGCGTTTACGAGGAGCGACAGCAGCGCGGGAACTGGGGCGAGCACATGACGCCGCGCTACCGGGCGATGATCCTCGGCGGCGACCTCGCGCCGGTGAGCCGGCTCAGCGGTTCGTTCATGCGGCCCAAGTCGCCCGCGCATTTGCAGTTCGCCTATTACCAGTCCTCGCTCGTGGTCGAGTGGCTCATCGGGAAATGGGGTGTGGAAAAAATGCGCGCGCTGCTTGCGGATCTCGCGAAGGGCGTGTCGATCAATGCGGCGCTCGCCGCGCGATTCGCGCCGATTGAGAAGCTCGACGCCGAATTCGCCGAGCACGCCCGCGCCCTTGCACGTGGCACCGGCCCGAAGCTCGACTGGACGAAACCCGATCCCCGCGAGCTGGCAACGGAACCGAAGCTCAAGGAATGGATCGCGAAGAATCCCGATAACTTCACCGCGCTGACGGAGCAGGCGAAGCAATTGCTCACGGAGAAGAAATGGGAGGCCGCGAAGGCGCCGCTCCGGAAACTGATCACGCTTTATCCCGACCAGCACGACGACGACAGCGGCTACGCACTGCTCGCCCGCGCGCATCGGGAACTGGGTGAAACCGCGGAGGAGGAGGCGATGTTGAACAAGGTGGCGGAGCTGTGCGGCGACGCACCGGACGCCTACGCGCGCCTGATGGAGATCGCCGCGGAGCGCAAGGACTGGCAGGCCGTGCTGCGCAATGGCGGGCATTTCACGGCAGTGGACCCGCTTTCCCCGAAGCCGTATCAGGGAATGGCCGGGGCACGCGAGGCGCTCGGGGACAGGGCGGGTGCGATCGCCGCCTATCGCACGCTGCTCGCGCTCGGTCCTGACGATCCGGCCGGAACGCATTACCGCCTTGCGACGTTGCTCCACGCCGGCGGTGATCCCTCGGCGAAACGGCATGCCCTGCTCGCACTCGAGGAGGCGCCGAGGTTCCGCGACGCGCTTGATTTGCTTCTCGAGATGGAGGCCGGATCGAGTCCGGCCAAGAAAAAGAAATCCGAGGCGGTGAACCCCCGATGAAGAGTCGCATTCTGGTGGTGTTCGCGTTGCTCCTCGTTGCCGGAAGCGGCTGGCTGCTGGCGCAACGCCGCGGGCGGATGAATTTCTCTGGCACCTCGTCCGGCGGCCGACAGGTGCTCGGCGCCCGTGACGCGGAGCAGAACTCGAACGAAACGCCGAAGTGGAGCTATGAGCCCGCCTTCGCAAAGGACGTGTTCACTTTCGTGCGCATCCGCTACAGCACCCACAATGCGCGCGGCAGCAACGGCATCTGGCTCGGCAGCCATCGATGGGCGACGGATTTCCCGGATGCCGACCTGAACATCTCCTGGCGCCTGCAACAGATGACCTCGATGAAGGTGGACCCGAACCCGCAGGTGATCGAGATCACCGATCCGCGGCTGTTCCGGTATCCTTTCATCTACATCGTCGAGCCGGGCGACATGGCGATCACCGAGGAGGAGGCGCCGATCCTGCGACGCTACCTGCTCAATGGCGGATTCCTGATGGTCGATGATTTCTGGGGCGAGGACGAATGGGACAACCTCGCCACCGAGATGAAGCACGTTTTTCCGGATCGCGAGTGGGTGGACATCCCGCGCAAGCATCCGATCTTTCACTGCGTCTTCGACATCCCGGACGATCTGAATCTCCAGTGCCCGAACATCCGCACCGGGACCACGAGCCAGTACGACGGTGTGACATGGGAGCGCGATGATGCGCGGGAGGTCCACATCCGCGGAATCTTCGACGACAAGGGGAGGCTCATGGTCATCGCGTGCCACAACACCGACAACGGCGACGGCTGGGAGCGCGAGGGCGAGAACGAGTATTACTTCCGCGAGTTTGCGGAGAAAAAGGCGTATCCGCTCGGGATCAACATTTTCTTCTACGCGATGACGCACTGAGCGCAGCGCTTTCGTCCCAGGATTTTCCACCGTGCATAAGAACCAAGACCCCAACTCCACCGACGCGCAAACCTTCGAGCAGCTCACCGCTGCGCGCCCGCGCATCCTATCCGAACTCGGCAAGGCCATCGTCGGCCAGCACGAGGTGATCGAGCAGATTCTCATCGCGCTGTTTGCGGGCGGGCACTGCCTCATCACGGGCGCGCCGGGGCTGGCGAAGACGCTGCTGGTGAAATCCATCGCGCAGATCTTTCACCTCGAGTTCCGGCGCATCCAGTTCACGCCGGACCTCATGCCGACGGACATCACGGGCGTGGAGATTCTGAAGGAGGGCGCGGATGGCCGCGAACTCGTCTTCGTCCCGGGACCGGTGTTCGGCAACATGCTGCTCGCCGACGAAATCAACCGCACGCCGCCGAAAACGCAGGCCGCGCTGCTCGAGGCGATGCAGGAGCATCAGGTGACCGCGGGCGGCCGTCGCTACGCGCTGCCCGAGCCGTTCTTCGTGCTCGCGACGCAGAACCCCATCGAGATGGAAGGCACGTATCCGCTCCCCGAGGCGCAACTGGATCGGTTCATGTTCAATGTGGTCATCGACTACCTGCCCGAGGCCGACGAGGTCGCGGTGGTGCAGCGCACGACCGCGGCGGCTGGCGATCCGATCCAGCCGCTCTTCACGGGCGAGGACGTGCAGCGCTTTCACGCGCTGGTGCGCAAGGTGCCCATCGCCGAGGATCTCGTGCGCCTCGCCGTGCGGATCGCCGCCAGCACCCGCCCGCGCCAGACGGGAACGCCGGACTTTGTGAACGACTGGGTGAGCTGGGGTGCCGGCACGCGCGCCGCGCAATTCCTGAGCCTCGGTGCAAAGGCGCGCGTGCTTCTCAACGGTCGCTCTCACGTGACCAAGGAGGACATCATCGCGCTCGCCGGCTCCGTGCTCCGGCACCGGGTTCTGGTGAACTATCGCGCCGAGGCCGAGGGCGTGAGCGTGGGGAAGGTGATCGAGCGGGTGCTCGCCGAGGTGAAGTAACCCGGACTGGCAACTCATCGAGCTGGCTGCTACTTTTTCACCCATGAGCAAGCGCGAAAAACTCGACCCGAGCTGGCACAAGGCCCGCGTCGCAGCGCGCATCTTGTTGAAAGCGGAGCAGGGCAAGCCGCTTTCCGAGCGAGACAAGAGGCTCGCGCGGCTGCTGGCGGTGGACAAAGGCGTGACCAACCGGTTGATCGAGCAGGCAATCTCCTACTGGAAGGCGCCCTGTACCTTGGATGAGAACCTCAACTTCAAGCGCCGTGTTCGCCGGGTCCTGGTCGCCTCAAATTGATTGGGACACGCCCGCCGGGCGGACGCTGCGGAAGCTCTTCTCGGTGCTTCCCGCGGACCGGCAGTTTTCACTCACGCTGTTTGGCTCCTCGCCGATCCAACTTGGAATCGAGCCCTCGTTCACGAGCGCGGATGTGGATCTTTTCCCCGGCGAGTATGGAGACGCCTATGTGACGCTGTCTGAAATCGTCGAACGCGCGGGGCTGGGGAAGGATCAGAGTCTCGATGTGTATGTGCAGGTGTGCGTGGAGGGAAATTTCCGGACCAGTCCGCGCTGGCGCACGCGCGCGTGGAGCGTGGGGATTGGTAACGTCACACTCACGCTCCCTCACCCTCTGGACATCTTGATAGCGAAACTGCACCGGCTCGAAGAGAAGGATCTGCGCGCGTTCCGGCTGGTGATCGAGCGGACGGGCCACCCCACGGAGGCGGAGTTGCGAGAGGAGTTGCAGGTCTCCGTCGATCTTTACCGGCCAAACTTCGACGAATCGATGGTGGGGGACATCACCACGAATACGCGGATTCTCTGGCAGGAGCTTTGGGGCAGGGACATCAACGTGCGCAGCGAAATCATCGCGCCGGCCATCGCCCTCCGAGACAGGAGCTACGAGCCGGATCGCGCTCGGAAGGATTACTCGGGCAAGTTAGGCGGCATGGCCGAAACCTGATCCGAACCTGCCGCATGACGACATCTTTCCTCGACCCCGCGGCGCTGATGGCGATTCGCAATCTGGAGCTACGGGCGCGGACGGTGGTGGAGGGATTCTGGCATGGGATTCATCGGAGTCCGTATCACGGGTTTTCCGTGGAGTTCACGGAGTATCGGCCTTATGCGGAGGGGGATGATCCGCGGTATCTCGACTGGCGTCTGGTCGCGCGCACGGATCGGTATTTCATCAAGAAATTCGAGGACGAGACCAATCTGCGGTGCAGTCTGCTCGTCGATGGGAGCCGGTCGATGGGGTTTGGTTCGCGCGGTTACTCGAAGGCGGACTATGCGCGGACGCTCGCGGCGACGCTGGCTTACTTTCTCTCGCATCAGGGCGACGCGACGGGGCTGCTCACTTTCGACGAGGCCGTGCGCGAGTATCTCCCGGCTCGGAATCGTCCCGGGCATTTGCGCCATCTCATGCTCGCGCTGGAGAAGCCTGCGGGCGGAAAGAGCACGGATGTCGCGGCACCGCTGCGGCGGGTGGCGGAACTGATCCGCAAGCGCAGCCTCATCGTGCTCATCAGCGATCTCCTGGCGCCGGTGGAAACGCTGGCGGGACCACTGGCGCTGCTGACGGCAAGCCGGCACGAGGTGATCGTCTTCCAGGTGCTTGATCCGGCGGAGCGGACGTTCGGGTTCGAGCAGGCGGCGCGCTTTGAGGACATGGAGACGGGGCGCGATCTTTTCCTCGAGCCGTCGCTGGCGCGGGCGGAGTACGTCCGCCGGCTGGAGGCGCACATCGAGGCGGTGCGCGCGACGTGCCAGAAGCTGGGAATTTCGCACGTCCTGCTGGACACCTCGAAGCCGCTGGAACTGGTGCTCTTCGACTTCCTGAAGGCGCGCTCGGGTCGCGGGAAACTCATCCGGCGGAAGGGCGCGGCATGAACTTCCTAGCCCCGCTGTTTCTCTTCGGTGCGCTGGCCGTGGCGGGGCCGATCATTTTCCATCTCATCCGGCGGACGACCCGCGAGGTGAAGCCGTTCAGTTCGCTGATGTTTCTCCAGCCGACGCCGCCGCGCGTCACGCGCCGGAGCCGCATCGAGAATGTATGGCTGCTCCTGCTTCGCTGTCTGGTGCTGCTGGCGCTCGCCGCGGGATTCGCGCGTCCGTTCTTCCGTCAGGCGGGCACGCAGGATCCGGTGGCGGCGGGGAACGGTAGGCATCTGGCCGTGCTCGTGGACACGAGTGCCAGCATGCGACGCGAATCGCTCTGGCTGGATGCCCGGAAGAAGGTCGAGGCCCTGCTGAGCGGGACCACGCCGCTGGATTCGGCGGCGCTGCTTGTCTTTGATCGTTCGCCGCGCGTGCTGATCGATCCCGAGCGATGGCGCACGATTCCGGTGCAGGATCGTGTCGCGAATGCAATCGGACAGCTCGCCGCGACATCACCCGGGTGGGGCGGCACGAACCTCGGCGCCGTGCTGCTGCAAGCGCTGGATCTGATCAGCGGCGCGCGCAAGGACGCGCCTGCGACTGGCGAGATCGTGGTGATCACGGATTTGCAGGAAGGGGCGCGTCTCGATGGCTTGCAGGGTCTGGAATGGCCCGCGACGGTGAAGGTGCGATTCGAGACCGTGGCGACGAAGGCGAACGGAAACGCGGCCGTGCAGTGGCTCGTCGACGAGGGCGAAAAGGAACAACAGCCGGGTGCGGCGACGTTGCGGCTCCGGGTGAACAATGCGCCGGAATCGAAGACGGAGCGCGTCCGCCTTTCATGGGCCGCTGCGGCGAAGGGTTCCGGGCTCGATGCCTACGCGCCGGCGGGACAAAGCCGCACGGTCCGGATCCCGATGCCGCCCGCAGGCGCGGAAAAGATCATGCTCTCGGGCGACGATACGGACTTCGACAACACGTTGTGGTTTCTCCCGCCGCAGTCCCGGCGCGTGCCGGTGCTGTTTTTCGGCACGGACGCGGAGGAGGACACCCGGGGTGCACTGTATTATCTCCGCCTTGCGTTCCCGAAGACGCGGCACGAGATCGTCGAGATTCTGCCGCGCAAAGCCGATCAGGCGGTGGCGACGTTTGAAATGCGGCAGGCGCAACTGGTCGTGCTCGGCAGCGCGCCGGGCGATGCGCAACTGACGGCGGCGCGTCAGTTCGCGGAGGAGGGCCGCCTTGTCGTGGCGCCGCTTGGCTCGGCGGCGGATGCCCGCTGGCTCGGCCGGCTCACCGGCGCATCCGGCATCACTGCCACGGAGGTCACGCCGGGTGACTATGCGATGCTCGCGCAGATTGATTTCGAGCATCCGCTGTTCTCCGCGTTTGCCGATCCGCGGTTCAGCGATTTCACGAAGATCCACTTCTGGCGGTATCGGAAGCTGGATCCGGCGAAGTTCCCCGGCGCGCGCGTGCTCGCGAGCTTCGAGAATCGCGACCCGGCGATTCTGCACATCCCCGTGGGAAAGGGCGCCGTGATCGTGCTCACGAGTTCCTGGCGGCCCGACGACAGCCAGCTTGCGCTCTCCTCGAAATTCGTCCCGCTCCTGCACGCGATGCTCGACCAGAGCGCGGGTCTGCCCCCGGCGAAGGCGCAGTATTTTGTCGGGGATGAGATCGTGCTGCCGCCCGCGCCGGTGCCATGGAAAATGAGGAAGCCGGACGGCAGCGAAGTGGATCTCGCGGCGGGTGCGCGATTCGCGGCGACGGATCTGCCGGGGATTTACGAGGCGAATCCGGGTGCGCTCCGTTTCGTGGTGAACATTCCGCCGGAGGAAAGCCGCACCTCGCCGATGAGTGGCGACCGGCTTGCGGCGCTGGGACTGCCGCTCGATCCGGCGAAGCGCCCGTCATCCTCATCCCCGGCCGGGGGCGTGCCGAATGCCGCCGCCGCCGAGGCCGAGCAGCGACAGAAGCTGTGGCGGTGGCTCATGGTCGCCGCGCTCATAATCCTGTTTGTCGAAACCGCATTTGCGGCGAGACTCTCGAAGCCACGTCAACTCCCGGAGGTCCTGTCATGACTCTTCCCATCATCAAACTCGCGCTCGAACCCGTGGTGCGGCGACACCGGATGGTGCGTCTCTGCATCGGCCTCGGGATCGCCTGGCTGGCCTTCGCCGGTCTCGCCTTTGCGGCATCCGCGCTCGGCCTTGGCGGCAGTGGCGTTGCCGTGCTGATCACTGCTGCCGCGGCGTTCACGGGATACGCGATCTGGAAAGGAACCACCGCATGGGAGCCTGACTACACCGGTGTCGCGCGGGACATCGAGCGGCGGCACCCCGATCTGCACGCGCTGATTTTGACGGCGGTGGAACAGCGACCCGACGCGGAGAGCAGGGAATTCAACTATCTGCAGCAACGCGTGGTCGCCGACGCCGTGCGGGAAATGCGGCGGCGCGACTGCGTGAGCGCGGTCCCGGCGGCCCGCGTGCTGGCTGCGGGGCTAGGGCAGTTCGCGCTGCTGGCGCTTCTCGGCTTTTCAGTCTTCAGCATGAAGCGCGAGGGCGCCGGCGGGACGGCGTCCGGGGTCGCGAAGATCGAGAACGGTGTGTCGGTGACGCCGGGTGACGTGGAGGTGGAGCGCGGGAGCGGGTTGGTGGTGCTGGCGAAATTCGGCCCTGAAGTCCCGAGCGAGGCGACCCTCGTGCTCGCACCGAAAAATGCGCCGGTGAAGCGGCTGCCGCTCGTCAAGAATCTCGACGACCCGGTCTTCGGTGGCGGGTTGCCGGAGGTGGACGGCGATCTTACGTATCGCGTCGAGTATGCCGGCAAGGCGACGCGCGATTTCCAGGTGAAGGTGTTCGAGCATCCGCGCCTCGACCGCGCCGATGCTCGGCTGCGCTACCCGGAGTTCGCGGGCCTGCCGGAGAAGTCGATCCCCGACACGCGAAGCGTCACCGCCGTGGAGGGCGCGACGCTGGATGTGGAGTTCCAGCTCAACAAGCCGGTGAAGACCGCATCGCTCGTCTCGAAGGACGGCGCGGTGATTGCGCTCTCGGTGGATGGAACGAAGCCCGTGGCGGAATTGCGCGGGCACGTGGTCCGGGCGAATGCCGCGTGGGAGCTGCGCCTCGTGGATGCGGAGGGCCGCCCGAACAAGTTGCCCGCGCATTTCACGCTCCAGGCGGTGCCGAACCGCCGGCCCGATTTGAAATTCGTGACACCGAAGGGCGACCAACGCGTGTCTTCCATCGAGGAAGTCGCGTTTCGCGCGGAGGCGTGGGACGACTTCGGCCTCTCGGCTGCGGGGATCACTTACTCGATCGGGGGCGGGGAACCGAAGGATCTGCCGCTCGTGCGCGGTTCGAAGGCGGACGAGCGCGTCAAGTTCGAGCACACCCTGAAACTCGAGGAGATCGGCGTGAAAGTGGACGAGCTCGTATCGTGGTACCTGTGGGCCGAGGATCGCGCGCCGGACGGAAAACCGCGCCGGACACAGAGTGACATGTTCTTCGCCGAGGTGCGTCCGTTCGAGGAAATCTATCGTCCGGGTGACGGGAGTTCCGGCGGACAGCAACAGGGTGGCGCCGGCGGCGAGGTCACGAAGCTCGCGGATTTGCAGAAGCAGATCATCACCGCCACGTGGAACCTGAAGCGCGCCGAGGACGGCAACCCCGAGGCGGCCGCGCCGGGCGAGAAGTATCGGAAGGACATCGTCGTGGTGAAGGATTCCCAGGCCGAGGCGCTCGGCATGGCCACGAAGCTCGCGGAGAAGATCGAGGATCCGAAGTCGAAGGGCCTCGTCGGGGATGCGATGCAGGAAATGGAGCGCGCATTGGGGCAGCTCGCCCTGGCGGAAAAGACCGTGGCGCCGCTGCCGGAGGCGCTGTCCGCCGAGCAGTCATCTTACAACGCGCTGCTGAAGATCGCGGCGCATGAGTTTCGCGTGTCGCGCAGCAAGAACAGCAAGGGCAAGGGTCAGCAGGGCGGCGCTCAGCGCGGTCCTGGTCAGGGCGGTCACGTTGTGAGGTCGCCCTCGATTCGGAACCCGATCATCGAGAGCAACGGGCGCCTTCCGGAGGAGGTCATCCGGC
>JBEBGK010000852.1:0-2304 GCA_040081515.1 Chthoniobacteraceae bacterium | reverse complement strand
CTCCGGGCGCGTCGGGCGTCTGCGTCGTGCAATGACCCGCGAAGAAAACGCGCCCGAAGATCGCGTTCCACTGTGTTCAAAACACGCTGCCGCACGCGGTCGAATGCGCCGTTTGATGCAACCGGGCAAAACCTTCTGGGCTGGAATAAGATGTGGCGCAAACCTGCACTGGACCGGTGTTGCGGGCGTATTGTAACCTGCGTCAGATCAGGATTAAATAAGAATTTATCAGCCTCGCCAGCGCTCAAGGATCCAGGCCACCCGGTTCCTCGGTAATCCAGCCCAAACTCTCATGCGCACGGCCAGCCTCACCGAATCTGCCGGCATCCGCAGGTGCCACGACAATGAGCACAGGACCTCAGAGATTTCACCGTTCGCCAGTACCCAGTTCGCCTTCTGAGTCATGCCACAAGGCTGCGCGATCGACCGCCAATTCAGGAGCTTCAATCGCAGACTGCCGTCCAATCGCCTGATGCGCCCCCAAGTGAACTGCCACCGGGAACCAGCCTTCATCACGCCGCGCCGGATTTGTGGCGCGGGGCGATCACGGTCCCGGCGGTTGAAGGTATTTGATCCGCAGATAGTCGTCCACGCTGGCCCGCTCGGCGGGGCTGAGCGCGCGGTCGTAGAGGAGCACCGCCGAGAGATCCATCCCGGCATAGCCAAGGTTCGCCATTTCCTGCCCGATCAAGAGGCGGGACAGGACGGTATTGAAGGTGTGCTGGAACTGGCCGATCTGGACTCCGTTCTTGAACAATGTCGCGGTGCCGGCGGACAGGACGCCCGACTGCACGAGCCAACCCGCCCCGATGCCGGGAGTGGCGGAGACCAGATCGTTCGAACTTCCCCAGCCTTGGAGCCCGAGTTCGCCGGTCGGGTGCTTGATGTTGAGCCCGAAGGCCTGGTTCGGGGCGCCGGTGCCGTAGGCCACTCCGGCCCAAGCGGTGGAACTGTTGTATTTCACCACGACGAACATCGTGCGGTTCGCGTTCCCGGCGGGAAGTCCCACGGGCGCGCCGACTTTCTCGAGCTTGTCCCCGTTTCCGTTGAAGGTGATCGCGGGCCGGCCGGATGGAGTCTGCACGAGGCCGAATCTCGGGCTTCCGGTCGCGGCAAGATGGTTCTGGCGCACCGACTGGTCGTTCCATGCAGTGACATTTCCACCCGAAGTGGAGACGCCTTGCGCGGTCTCGAAGTGCAGGACGAGGGAACTCGCGAACGGCGGCGGCGGGTTCGGCGGCGGTGCCCGGTTGACGACGACGGTGTGGGTCCTGTCCGTCACGCCGTCTTCCGCGGTGATGCGAATGGTGAAGGTGTTCGCGCCGACGGCCAGACTGGGAGGCCCGGTCACCGTCACGATCGCCAGGGGGTCCTGAAGCACGGGCGTCAATGCAAAGGAGGAAACCCCGTTTTCCACGTTCACGGAGTAGCTCGCGACGGCGGGATTGAAAGCCGGCGACAGGGTCCCGGCGCTCGTCTGCAACGAGGAAAGTTCCGCATTGGTGCCTGTCGCGATGCGGGAGACGCGCAGGCAGGCGAAGAGCCGGCCGCCACCGGCACCGGGAAGGCGCGCCCTGATTCGCCATGTCGTGGCGGTCTCCAGGTCCGGCACGGGTTCCTCGATCACGCCGTCCCCGCTCCAGTTCACCAGATCGGCGGACCACATCACGGCGCAGGCGATGTCGGGGGCGGACTTGAGCCTGGTGTAGGTGAGCGACGCGACGCCGGCGGACACGGAGAGTTCCGGGAGGCCGCCCGCGCCTTGGGAAAACGGATCGAGACCGAGGGCGTACTTGACGAGGTTGGGGATTCCGTCCCCGGCGGGATTCGCGAGATCGCCCGCCAGCGATGAATCGGCGATCTGCACGCCGAAGCGCGCAATTTTCCAGAGCGTGAACGGCGGCAGCGGGTAGATCACATTCACCGGCGCGGACCACGCGGTGTTGCCGTCGTTGTCGGTCGCGCGCGCAACGATGGTGTGATTCGCCGCGGCAAAGACGGTCCACGCGAACTCGTAAGGCGGGACCGCGTCCTCTCCCAGCTTCCCGCCGTCCGCGAAGAACTCGACCCTCGCGATCGTGCCATCCGCGTCGCTGGCCGTGGCCGCGATGCTGATGGTGCTGCCGGCAAGGTAACCCGAGCCGTTCGCCGGGGATGTCAGCGCCACGGTAGGCAACTGCCCGGGCGGCAGCTCGACGCGGACATTGTCCAGCCCGATGATCTGGTCGGGCGACGACTGGTTCGCATTGTCATCGACCCAACGGAGGAGAAGCACCGCGCCGACTGCCCACTGGCTGCCGGGGT
>JBEBGK010000084.1:0-8981 GCA_040081515.1 Chthoniobacteraceae bacterium | reverse complement strand
ATCGCCGGTGGTGTGACCGGGATGATCGGCGGCCTCGCATGCACGCCGGCGCTGAGTCTCGTCATGAAATTCATCTCCACGGCTTTGCCCGGCGTCTTCGCGGCGCTGCCCGACGCGGTGCGGACGATGCAGCCGATCATCGTGCCGTGGTCGCTGCCTCTCGCGTTTTGCATCTCGGTGATGGTCGGCGTCGTCTTCGGCCTCTACCCGGCCCGGCGTGCGGCGGCGATGAACCCGATCGAAGCCCTCCGCCACGTCACCTGACCGCGCGCGGGGCGCCATAGCGGGACGCACGGGCTTTTGGACAATCTGAGCGAACATTTTGCCAAATATGTCCATTGCCGCCGTCGCCCCCTGACGATACAGGTGAGACCCAACCGGGAGGGCGGGTAAAACCGACCACCCGGACAACAAAACGAAAATCAACCAACCAGAAAAATGAAACGCATCATCACCACTATTGCGGCCTTTGCAGTTAGCGCCGCGTTTGTCACAGCCGCCGAAGCCGGCAAGAAGCCCGCAGAAGGCGCCGCGAAGCCGAAGGCGGATCCCGCAGCGGCATGGGCGAAGCTCGCTGGCGACAAGGAGTCCGTCACGAAAGAGGAATTCACCGCCAAGGCCAAGGACAAGGCCAAGGCCGAGGCGACCTTCGGGAAGAAGGACAAGGACGCCGACGGCAAGCTGACCAAGGAAGAATTCATGGCGCAGGGCGGCAAGAAGAAGAAGTAAGCAGCCGCACTCAATCACCCGGCGCCGCATCTGTGAAAGCAGGTGCGGCGCTTTCTTTTTACCGGAGGTCGCGCGGGGCCGCTTTGACGGCAGGCACCCGGGCCGCTAACGAAGACGGATGACCGCCAAGCGCAAACACCCATGAGCCTGCGTCTCGAGATGTTGCAGGTGGCGAGGCTCGCACCGAAGGCGCTCGGTGAATCGGCGGCGCTCGTGCGGGAGTTCCTGGAGCGGCAGTTCACCGAGGAAGGCGGCGGGCGCGACCGGGCGGGAAAGGCGGATCTCTATTACACGATCTTCGTGCTCGCCGGCTTGGAAGCGCTCCAGGCGGAAATCCCCGTCGCGCGAGTGGACGCGTACCTCGACCGCTTCGGCGACGGCGGGAAGCTCGACTTCATCCACCTCGGCGCGCTTGCGCGGTGCCGGGCATTTACCCGGACGCGCCGAGCGGGTGGATCCGACCCATCGTTCACGCAGTTGCTCGCGCGCATCGAGCAGTACCGCACGCCGGATGGTGGCTACCATGAGACGCCCGGAGCGCCGCGCGGACACGCGTACGGGTGCTTCATCGCCCTCGGCGCATACCAGGATCTGGAGCAGAATTTGCCCGGGCCGCTGCGCATGGTGCAGTGCCTGAAATTTCTCGAAACCCCGGACGGCGCCTGGGGTAATGTGCGCGGCATGCACCAGGGCACGGTGCCGGCGACTGCGGCGGCGATCACGCTCCTTCACCAACTCGGCATGCCGATTTCCGAGGCCGCCGGCGACTGGCTCCTCGCGCAGGTGCATGCCGGGGGCGGATGGCTCGCAGTGCCGGGTGCGCCGGTGCCGGACCTTCTCTCGACGGCCACCGCGCTTCACGCGCTCGCGTGCCTCGACCGGACGCTCCCCGACGCAGTCCGGGAGAAATGCCTCGATTTCGTGGATACGCTATGGAGCGCGGAGGGTGGTTTCCACGGCCACTGGGCGGACGACGCACTCGATGCGGAATATACTTTCTACGGCCTGCTGGCGCTCGGGCACCTCAGCGTCTAGCTTCCCCGCATGAAACAGCACCTCGTCCTTTACGACGACGAATGTCCGCTCTGCGTATTCCAGATGCGGCTGCTGACGTGGCTGGACTGGTTCAATGCGCTCGCGCTGATCCCGCTCACCGATCCGCGCGCGCAGCAAGCCGCGCCCCAGCTCGACCGCGAGCAACTCCTCGCCGCGATGCATTGCGTCGCTACCGACGGTCGCATTTATCGCGGCGCCCGCTGCATCCGGCATGTCGGGATGCGCCTGCCCCTGCTCGTGCCGCTCGCACTGCTGCTCTGGGTGCCGGGGGTGATCTGGATCGCCGAGAAAGTTTACGATCTCATCGCGCGGAACCGTAAATTCCTGAGCCGCATCTTCGGCTGCAAGGAAGCCTGCGCCATCATGCCCGTGCGGAAACGCGAACAGGACAACATCCGCTGATTCACGGCCCGGCGGGCGCGCACAGTCCATGGTTGAATCCAACAGCATCACCGTGTCGTAACGCGCCGCATGAAGAACAAGCCTCTCGAACCTGGAGTCAAGGCCCCGGCTTTCCGCGCCGTGGCCGTCGGCGGCGAATACGGCGACGCAGGGCGGACCGTGGGGCTCGGGGATTTCGCCGGACGTCCGGTGGTGCTCTATTTCTACCCGAAGGACGACACGCCCGGCTGCACCACCCAGGCGTGTGGTGTGCGCGACGCCTGGAATCTTCTTGCGAAGAAATGCGTGCTCTTCGGCGTCAGCACCGATTCCGCCAGGAGCCATGCGAAGTTCATCAAGAAGCACGACCTGCCGTTTCCGCTGCTCGCGGACGAGGAGCGGAAGATCGTCGAAGCCTACGGCGTGTGGGTCGAGAAAAGCATGTATGGGAAGAAATATATGGGCACCGAGCGCTCCACGTTCATCATCGGACCCCATGGAAAAATCCGCGCCATCCTGCGCAAGGTAAAGCCCGCGGAACACACCGGGCAGGTGATCGAGGAGCTCGCGCGAGGCTGAGGCGGCAAGCCTCAAATCGCATTCCGCCAGAACGCAAAGCGCGAGGCACTCGCGCGTCCGGTCACGCTATCTGCGGCATTGCTGCGCCGGGGTGCAGCCGGAGAAAAAGGAGGTTCGCTCTTGACGGGTTCCCGTTTTTGAAGAACAAGTCGTGCCCCTTTTAATCATGAAAACCGTCCCATCCCTCGTCTCGAGCGCCCTGGCGCTGCTGTGCGTCGTCCTCAGTTTCGTCAGTTTCGCCGGAGGTCAGAAAAGCAACTCCCTGCAGGCCGACCTGTTGAAAAAGCAGACTGAAATTCAGGAACTCAGCCAGAAATTCGCCGTGCAGAACGCCGAGTATCAGCGGCAGACCCAGTCCATCAACACCGGGGCGACGGTCGTCCAGCGGGCGGCGCCGGTGCTTCAGAACGCGGGCTATCTCGCCGCCAAGAACAAGAACGACAAGCTGAAGATGCTTCTCGTCAAACAGAAGCTCGAGTCGTTCATTCCGACGGACGAGCAATTGAAGCAAATCGAAAAGCAGCTTGAGGAACTCCGCCAGAAGCAGGGCCAGCCCGCCGCGGGCGTGGCGCCCGCTGGAAATCCGGCCCCGTAATCGTTTCCCTCCCCGTCTCTTACTTCGCAATCTAGTCCTTCACTTTCACGACTTATGGATAACCAGAATGACCAAAATCCCCTCCTCAGCGTTCACACCCCGATCGCCCTCGTGGCGCTCGCGCTCTGCGCACTTTTCTTCAACCAGATCAAGGGCAGCAGCCAGGCCACCGATACCATGAAATGGCAGAGCGAGAATGCCGACAAACAGATCAAGGAACTCAAGGAGAACGGCGACAAACTCAATGCCGTCATCGAACAGCAAAAGCCGAATGTCGCGCAATCCGAGCAGACGCAGAAGCAATTCACCGACTTGGTGAAGGAACTCGATGAACTCTCCCGCGCGGGCGACAAGGATGCGCAGCAGGTCATGCAGATCGCGGCAAAGGCTGGCATTAATTACACCCCGAGCGCGGAACCGACCGACAAGAAGGACGACGCCAAGAAGAAGGACGACAAGGCGAAGTAACGCCACGGTCAGCCAGTCTTTCTCGGCCTGAGGAAAGCCGAAGCGGCGGCAGCTTTTTGTCGTATGGCATGGTGCCATCCCGAAGCGGCGTGGCCAATACGCCCGGTAGTGCTGCTGCAGTTCGGAACGGGTTTCGGCACCTCCCAAAACGGCGCCCTCGGTTGAACGGTGGTTTGGCCCTCGCGATTCGTTATCTCGACGGAGGAGAGCGTCCACGCGAGTGCAGCCCAAACACTGCCTTCGGCCTCGTGAATCCGGAACTCGCGACCGCATCATTCCTACGCCTGCGGGGATTTTCGGTTTGACGCCCATGGGGCTGCCCGCCACTTTCCCCGCCCTTTCGCCATGCGCCATACGCTGTCAGTCCTCGTTGAAAACAAGTTCGGTGTGCTCACGCGCATCGCCGGCATGTTCAGCGGGCGCGGTTTCAACATCGATTCGCTCAACGTCGGCCCCACGCTCGATCCGGATACGTCGCGCATGACCATCGTCGTGCGCGGCAACGACGCCACGCTCGAGCAGGTCAGCAAGCTGCTCGCGAAACTCATCGATGTCATCGAGGTGCAGGATTTCCGGGACGGTGAGTACGTGGACCGCGAACTCGTCCTGATGCGGGTGAGCATCACCCGCGAGACGCGGCCCGAGGTCATGCAAATCTGCGACATTTTTCGCGCGAAGATCGTGGATGTGCAGTTGAAGAATTTTGCGATCGAGGTGACCGGCAACGAGAGCAAGATCGCCAAGTTCATCTCGCTGATGGAGCCCTTTGGCATCACGGCGCTGACCCGCACCGGGAAGGTCGCGCTGCCACGCAAGGGCGACTGAGCTCCCTCGAAATCGCGAGGGCTGCCGGGCACGCAAAAGCTTTTCATTTTCACCAACCACAAACAATCCATGGCTAAAATCTACACTGACAAAGACGCTGATCTCAGCGTGCTCAAAGGCAAAACCTGCGCGGTCCTCGGCTTCGGCTCGCAGGGCCACGCCCACGCGCTCAATCTCAAGGACAGCGGTGTGAAAGTGATCATCGGGCTCTATCCCACGTCGAAGAGTATCGCTGTCGCGAAGGAGAAGGGATTTGAAGTGTTCGAGACGGGCGAGGCGGTGCGCCGCGCGGACGTGATTTTCGTCGCGCTGCCGGACACGAAGCAGGCGGCGGCCTTTGAGAAGGACATCCGGCCGAACCTCTCGAAGGGCAAGACGCTGCTCTTCAGCCACGGGTTCTCGATTCATTTCAAGACCGTCGTCCCACCGAAGGACGTGGACGTGATCATGGTCGCGCCGAAAGGCCCGGGTCACATCGTGCGGCGGCAGTTTACCGAGGGCAAAGGCGTGCCCGCGCTCATCGCGGTCTATCAAAACCCGAGCAAGAAGGCGAAGAAGGTCGCGCTCGCGTGGGCAAAAGGCGTCGGCGGCACGCGCGGCGGAGTCATCGAGACGAGCTTCAAGGAGGAGACGGAGACGGATCTCTTCGGCGAGCAGACGGTGCTCTGCGGCGGCGCGAGCGCGCTGGTGCAGGCGGGATTCGAGGTGCTCACCGAGGCGGGTTACTCGCCCGAGATGGCCTACTTCGAGTGCCTGCACGAACTGAAGCTCATCGTCGATCTGATGAACGAAGCCGGCATCGCTGGGATGCGCTTCTCCATTTCCGAGACGGCGAAGTGGGGCGATGTGAGCGTCGGCCCGAAGATCATCGACGCCTCCGTGAAGAAGCGGATGAAAGCGGCACTGAAGGACATCCAGACCGGAAAATTCGCCAAGGACTGGGTGAAGGAATATCAGGGCGGCTACAAGAAATACAATGCGCTCCTCAAGAAGGGCGAACAGCACCCGATCGAGAAGACCGGAGCCAAACTCCGCGCGCTGATGCCCTGGATTCAGAAGAAGAACATCAAGGGCGCACAGGCGGCGTACTGACGGCAGCCCACGAGGGAGGGAGGCGGGCCGGTCGCGCTCCGGAATGGCTGAGTCCCCGTTGGGGATGAAGATACCGATTTTTTGCTCTGCCCGCCGGCTTGGGCAGCGGCGGATTCGCTGCGGGGGATGGTTTCTTCCCCCCATTTTTTTCGGAACCTGAAAGATTATCTTGAGGGTGGCTGCGAGGCGGTCATCCTCCGCTTGGCAGCGCACGTGTGCGCGGCGTAGAAAACACCTCAACCCATTCCGAACGTGAAGCCTATCTCGATTCTAATGGCCGATGACGACCCGGACGACCGCCTCCTCACGGCAGAGGCGTTGAAGGATGCGCGGCTGGTGAACGAACTCCGGTTCGTTGAAAACGGCGAGGACTTGTTCGACTACCTGCGGCGTCGGGGAAAATATGCGCCGCCGGCCGAGGCGCCGCGCCCGGGATTGATTCTGCTCGACCTGAACATGCCGCGAAAGGATGGCCGCGCGGTGCTCGGGGAACTCCAGCAGGACCCCGACCTGCGGACGATCCCGGTCGTCGTGTTGACGACTTCGAAGGACGATGAGGACGTGGGCAAGAGCTACGATCTGGGTGCGACCAGCTACATCGTGAAGCCGGTGACCTTTGAGGCTTTGGTGGATACGCTGCAGACGTTGGAGGGATGCGGGTTCGCCATCGTGCAACTGCCGGACGGGCCGGAGTAGAAAGGCCCCGGCGGGGACGAACCGGCAGTGGACTCTATTCGGCAACGCAGGCCCGGAAAGTTTGTGAAAAATTTCACAAAGTACTTGCCGAGCCTCAAGCAAACGGCTTTTCTCCCGCGCTCCACCCGACGATGCGGCAAAAAACCGCTGCTCCGTTGTGCTTCTTGGGTTCGCGCAGGTGCCCCGAGTTGCGACGACGGAAACCGGCGTGAATTCCGACACGCGATGAACCTGACAGCATACACCACCAGTCCGAGCTTCCGGTCGCCACAGGCGGCGTATCTCGTCGTGCTCTTGTCGGTGCTTTCCCTTTTTCTCATCCCGCGAGGTCACGCAATCAACAGTGAGGCGCCTTCTCAGACGGCGGCACCCGGACTTCTTGTCAACGCAGCGGCCGCGGAGGCTGCTCCGGGCCACTCTGCCGGGGCGGCGCATGCGGAGGGACATCATGGGTTGCCTTCGGCGGCGCCGACGTTTGGCGATCGGTCGAAGGGCGCGTGGGTGAATAGCTCGATGATCGTGACTTGGATCGTCGCGCTGCTGATCATCGGCTTTGCGCAGTATGCCACGCGGCGGATCCGGTCCACGGCGCATGCGGCGAATCATGTGCCGAAGGGCGCGGAGAATGTGTGGGAATTTCTCGTCGAGGGGCTGCACAATTTCCTCACCGAGATCATCGGCCCGCAACTCGCCAGGAAGACGTTCTGGTTCTTTGCGACCATTTTCATTTTCATCCTCGCGGTGAACTGGTTCGGCCTTCTCCCCGGCGTGGGCACGGTCGGCTGGGGCGTGCCGCCGGACCCGGCGCATCCGCATTCGCTGAGCCATGTGACCACGCCGATTTTCCGTGGCGGCAATGCGGACCTGAACATGACGGCGGCGATGTCGCTGATCTTTTTCGCGTGCTGGCTGGTCTGGGCGCTCCAGTTCAATGGCGTCGTCGGGTTCTTCAAGCATCTCTTCGGGGCCAAGGGCGGCACGCAGGGGTTCATGAAGGCGTTTCTCACGGTGATTTTCCTCGTCGTGGGCGCGTTGGAGGTCATCTCGATCCTGTTCCGCCCGGTGTCGCTCAGCTTCCGTCTCTACGGGAATATTTTCGCGGGTGAGAACCTGCTCGAATCCATGCAGATGGTCGTCCCGGCGCTGGGTTGGCTGGTGCCGATTCCGTTTTATTTCATGGAGCTGCTCGTGGGTCTCGTGCAGGCCCTCGTCTTCATGCTCCTCACCGCGGTTTTCACGCTGCTCATCTGTTCGCACGACGAGGAGCACGGCCACGAAGAAGGGCACGCCCACTGAGATTTATACACTTTCGCCGATCGGACCGTCCAAAGTGAGCGGAGGTCGGCGGGAAAACCAAAACCAAACAGGAAAACACCACATGAGCATGTTCACCATCCTCGCTGACCTCGGCAACGGCCTCCAAGGGGGCCTCGGAGCACTCGGCGCCGCCATCGGCGTCGGTCTCATCGGCATGAAGGCTTCGGAAGCCGTCGGGCGCAATCCCGGCGCGGCTACGAAGATCCTCATCCAGTCGATCCTCAGCACCGCCTTCGCAGAAGGCATCGTGTTCTTCGCTCTCTTCCTCGGAAAGAGCTAGTTCATAGCGGCGCGGGGCCGGTCCGCCGGTCCCGCGCCAGTTTTCCTTTTCTGAAAAAGTCGCCATGAATCTTCCAGTCATTCTCGCCGAGGCTTCCACCAATCCTGTCGTCAAGACGGTGTCCGACATCGCCCAGCAGTTCGGCGCAAACTGGTGGGGTCTGCTCTGCCAGATCATCAGTTTCAGCATCGTCGCCTTCCTGCTCGCGAAGTTTGCCTACAATCCCGTCCTCGCCGTGCTCGAGGAGCGCCGGAAGAAAATCGAGGAGAGCCTCGCCAACGCGAAGAAGATCCAGGAGCAGCTCTCCGACGCGCAGAAGACGGCGGAGGAAATCCGCACCAAGGCGAATGCGGATGCGGCGAAGTTCATCGAGGAGGCGCGCGCCGCGGCGAAGCAGATCTCGGAACGGGAAAACCAGCGCGCCGTGCAGCAGGCCGCGGAAATCATCCAGAAGGCCCGCGAAGCCGGTGAAGCCGAGCAGAAGCGCCTGATGGCCGAGCTGAAGAAGGAGCTTTCCCGCCTCGTCGTGGACACCACGGCGAAGGTCACCGGCAAGGTGCTCACTGCCGCCGACCAGCAGAAGATCACCTCCGAGGCAAATAGGGAGCTGGCCGCTTAACACCCCTAGCCATTCGCGATGAAACTGAGCAAAGAGGCCCGCAAACTTTCCAAGCAGCTTTTCCGTGAGAGCTTCACGGGCGGCGCGCTGGATTCGGCGAAGGTCGGCGCGGTGACCGACACGGTCATCCGTGCGAAGCCCCGCCAATACATCGGCGTGCTCAAGGAATTCGCCCGCCTCATCCGCCTCGAAGCGGCGCGGCGCCACGCGATCATCGAGAGCGCGGCAAGGCGGCGCAAGCCCGCGGCGTCGCCTCCGCGCGCCGCCGGGGCGAATCTACGAGGGCGCCGACCGAGGGCGCCGACCGAGGGCGCCGTTCGCCGCGCTACTTGACGCCGAGCAGC
>JBEBGK010000851.1:0-2309 GCA_040081515.1 Chthoniobacteraceae bacterium | reverse complement strand
ACAGACCGACCGCCGCGATCCGCTGGTCCGGCGTCAGAAGCTGGAACCCATTGACCCCGTCGTTAAACCACACCCTCAACCGCACGTCGGAATTGTTGAACACGGTGTTCGGGATGGCCGTCATGTTCGGCAGCGTCGCGTCACCCAGCAGAACCGAATACACACCGCTGCTCAGCGTCAACGTTACTCCCGCGCTCGGCTGCCCCCCGCCGACACCCGTTCCATCGTTGCTCCAATACGTGGTGCTTCCTGCCCCGTCCACCAGCGCAAACTTGAACTGGCCCGTGCCGCTGAAGTTGGTGGCGCCCATCACGACACGACCCTGGTAGCTGATGAGCTGCGGGACCGCCGCGGACGCCACGGCGGGAAGACAACACATCAGCCACCCGATAAGACACAAGAGTCTCATACGGAATTGTTCGCGGCTGGACAGGAGGCGACCCCTGCCAGGAGGGTCTCAAAAACAAACAAGCCATTCACGAGCAACCTGAAAGCGGAGGGGTTTGTCATGCTGGCGGGTGGTTCGAGTGATTCAGGACAAGCGGCTACTCCGGTCGGCTGCGCTATGGTCGGAAGGTTACCCGGAATCCGATGTTGTTTTGCGCGCTGGACTGAAGAACGCTGAGCCGAATATTTGCCCGAAGGGCGAAAAGCGTTGCGTTCCCGGTATCAAACCACGAGTCCCACGCACCACCGCGAACAACCCGCGTATTTGCGTTGATGCCGGCAATCTCAGTCCACTCCCCAACGTTTCCGCCCTGGTCGTATGTGCCGTAGGGGCCAACGCTTCCGAACGGGCTCACGGTTTGAGAGTATAGCCCCACCTCGGTGAGATAAAGCGCGATAGGATTGGGCACCCCATCCACTCCCGTGGTGGCGTATCCATCATTGAACTTATTGCCCGTATTGGCATCCGCATACCTGAAATTTGCACAATTCGTGACCGGATAGCCCGTAAGCCCTGATGAATTGTAGTCCGCAGGGCTGATGCTCGTGAGCTGCGACCCGGCCGTCCCATTCGGCATGATATTCGATTTCGTCGGGAGCAGCCAGTAGTTGGCGGTGTTGCCATCGTTCTTATGGTAGGCAGCCTTGTACCACTCGTTCTCGGTCGGCAGGTAGTATTTCGTAGCGCCGGCGGTCCTCGCAGCCACCGACCAATTCGGGCCACTGCCTGTGATCGTATAAGCCCCGGTTTCCGTCGTGCTATTGCCCTGCGCCCCGGTGGGCTTGCTGTTCGTCAGCCAGTTGCAGAAACGGACCGCACTATGCCACTTCACAAACAGCACCGGCTTGAAGCGCATCCCCAATTTCGTGACGTAAACGTATCTTCCAGAGTAACCTTCGCGAATGATCCCGCCATTCGCATTATTCCCCATTGCCGGATCATAAAGCCCGTTCGGATCCGTCATCGCAACTGCATTCAGAAACTCCGCATACTGATCATTGGTCACCTCGTATTTGCCCATCTGAAAGGAGGTGCTGACGGCTCCGAAAAATTGGTTACCCCCCGTTTCGTTATTCCCATCAATCGTGTCGTTCGAATTGGTCAGATTGCCCACCGTCACAAACTCCAGCGGCGCCGGGTTGAACTTCGTGAAGGAAGCGGCGAGTGTCGCCTCCAGTTTTGCCGTGGTGATCGTCCCATCCGGCACCGTCGCCGCCGTGGTGGCGGTGTCGGCGTTGCCATTTAGGCTGGCGGTGATCGTCCCGGCCACAAAGCCGCCGGTCGCATTGCGCGCCACGATCGCATTCGCAGTGTTCAAGTCCGTCGCCGTGGTCGCCGAGTTGGACACCTTGCCCGCTGCGGCGATCGTCCCCAGTTTCGTGTCCGCGATTGCTGCAGCCCCGCTGATGTCCGCGTTGGTGACGCTGCCTGTCAGGAGCAGTTTCGAATAAGACACGCTCCCGGCACTCAGATTTGCACCATTCAGATTCGACAGCGCCGATCCGTCCCCGGAAAACGTCGCCGTTATCGTCCCGGCTGAGAAGTTCCCGCTCGCATCACGCCTCACGATGGCGCTGGCGGTGTTCAGGTTGGTCGCCGCGTTGGCAAGGGTTGCCCCGCCGGCAACGTTCCCCGCACTGACCCCTCCCACGCTGGCCACCACCGTTGCCCCCTGCGTCCCGGTGACGTTTCCAGCCAGCGAACCGGTGAAGTTCGTCGTGCTGGCCGCTGTGGTCGCGGACAACGCATTGCCGTTGAGCGCCGCCGTGATCGTCCCCGCCGAGAAGTTCCCGCTCCCGTCACGCTTCACCAATGTGCTCGCGGTGTTCAAATTGGTCGCCGCATTCGCCAGATTGGCACC
>JBEBGK010000850.1:0-2311 GCA_040081515.1 Chthoniobacteraceae bacterium | reverse complement strand
ATTTGCACGTTCTCCAAGGCAGTAAGGAAGGGAATGAGGTTCGCTTTTTGAAACACGAAGCCGAGGTGCTGGCGGCGGAAGGCGCGCAGATCGACGAGCGCCTTTGAGCCATCGAGCACGGGCGTGCCGTTGATGGCGACCTGGCCGGATGTGGGCGGATTGATCAGCGCCATGGCGGTTAGGATGGTGGATTTCCCGCTGCCGCTGGGGCCCAACATGCCGACGATCTCGCCGCGTGCGATGCTGAGCGTGGCATCGCGAATGGCGATGACCTCGGTGTGGCCGCTGCCATAGACTTTGCGCAGGTTTTGGACTTCGACGGCGGGCGTGCTCATGCGGAGAGGACGGTGTTGGGCTCCACGCGCAGGGCTTTCCAGATGCCGAGCAGGCTGGCGAGCGTGGAGATGACAAGGACGATGAAACCGAGCGAAACGAGATCCGCCGTCTCGATGACGACGAGCCGCGGAAAGCGCGGGAAGGCGAACTGACCGATCCACCACGCGAGCGCATAACCAAAAGCGCCCATGAGCAGCGATTGCTGGAGAATGAGGCCGCCGATGACGCAATTGCGCGCGCCGATGAGCTTCAGCAGCGCGATGTCGCGGATCTTGTCGAGCGTGAGCGTGTAAATGATGAGCGCGATGATGATGGTGGAGATGATGATGAGCAGCACGCGGAAGAGACCGAGCTGGCGCTTCGCCTTGTCCACCATGCCGGAGAGCAGCAGGTCCTTTTGCTCCTGCGTGGAATACACCGTGATGTCAGGCCAGTTGCCGAGCGTGGCGCGCACGGCGGCGGCATCTGCGCCCGGATGCAAGGTGACGAGCACGGCGCTGACCTGTGGCTTCGAAAGCGCGGGGATGCTGCTCGATGGCCCGGCGGCGCGGTCGAGCAGCAGCGGTTGCAGTCGGCCGATCTCGATGTTTTCCAAACGCGCACGACGCGCCGCACGCTCCAGGCGCACCGCTTCGCCGGGCACATCGAATTGAATCGCCAGCGCATCACTCACGGTGAAAAACGCCAGTCCATCGCCGCTGGAGCCGACCATGCCCTGCGTGTGTCCCACGACTTCATAAGCGTCCTTGCCCAGCGTGATTTTTTCGCCCAGCGGCAGCCGCAGTGACACATCGGCGATCATTTCATAATGCGCCTGCCGCAGTGCGCGCCCCGCCACGAGCGGAATCCACCCGCCACGATCATCCGGCCAGGAAAGCCCCTGCACCACCATGCGCAGCGGCCTGCCGCGATGCACACGCTGGATGGTGTGCGAGACGAAGCGCCGCGCTCTCGCCACGCCTGGCACCGCGTGCACGCGATCCTCCAGGCTGGCTGAAATCCGCGAGATCTCCGCAAACGGCCCGCGCGTGCTGCCCTGCACGACCCACAGATCCGCGCCCACGCGATCCACCAGCAGCGTGGCCTCATGAATGAGCCCGCGATAGATACCGCCCATGCCCATCACAATCATGAGCAGCAGCCCGATGCCCACCGTGGTGAACACAAAACGGCCCGCGTTGTGCCGGATGTCGCGGACGGCGAGGTTCATGGCCGTGCCTGCTCCGTTTGGATATAAACCTCCGCCCGCTGGCCGATGGTCCAGTTCTTCGGCAGTTCGTTCACGCGCACATCGACGAGGAACTCGCGTGTCTCGCGATCCGTCTCGCGTCCGATGCGCGACACCATACCGGGATAGTTCTTGTCGTTCTCGGAGCGGAAAACGATGCGCGCCATTTGTCCCGCCGCGACTTTGGAGATCGCCGTTTCATCCACCCACGCGCTCACCCAGATCTCATCCAGCGAGATGATCTCCATCAGCGCTCCGCCCGGCACCAGCATGTCGCCCGGATCACGATCACGCCGGATGATGAGCCCGTCGTAAGGCGCGTGAATCTGCGTGAAGGCCATCTGCTCCTTGCGATACAGCAGCGTCTTCTCCGCCACCAGCACCTGGCCCTGTGCCTCCGCGATGGCCGCATGCGAGCGCTTCAAATCCGCCTCCGCCACATGCAGCGCCTCGACCGCTTTGTCCGTGTCCGTCTGCGAGACCGCGTTGGAGGCCAGCAGGCCCATCAAGCGCTTGTGATCCAGCCGCGCCTGCGCCAGCACCGCTTCCGAGCGTGCCAAGTCCGCGCTCACACGCTCCGCCGTTTGTCGCGCCGCCGCCAGCGTCGCCTCCGCGATGGCCACCTGCTGCTTGATCTCCGCATCATCCAGCCGCGCGAGCAGTTGCCCCGCCTTCACCTTGTCGCCCTGATCCACCAGCACCTCCGCCAGCCGCTCCTGAATGCGGGCGCTCACCGTCGTCTTCACC
>JBEBGK010000849.1:0-2311 GCA_040081515.1 Chthoniobacteraceae bacterium | reverse complement strand
GCGAAGGTGGAGACAAATCCCGAGGCGCTCTCGCAATTCGCCTCGACGGCGCGCCGGCTCGGCGGCCCGCAGGCGATGCAGCTCGTCGCGGCGATCCTCGGGCATGACGAAGCCGCGGCCGATTCGTTCATCCCGCTCCTCTGCTGGTGGGTGTTCGAAGCGCACATCCCGTCGGCAAACGCGGACGTGCTGTCGCTTTTTGAATCCCCCGCCGTGTGGGACCGGCCGATGGTCTTCGAGCACATCCTGCCGCGCCTCGCGCGCCGCTACTCGGTGGAGAGCAAGCGGCAGGATCTCCTCCTGTGCGCACGGTTGTTTCGTGCGGCGCCCTCCCCGCGGCATGCGGCGCAACTCATGGAGGGCTTCGAGGAGGCTTTCCGCGGCCGCTCGATGGCGGAGCTGCCGGACGAACTCGTCAGCGCGATCAACGCCTCCGGCCAGGCGCCGCTGGTCTTCCGGCTGCGGCAGGGAAACGAGGCGGCGCTCACCGAGGCGCTCGCGCTCGTGCAAAACGAAAAGGCGAAGCCCGACGAGCGCCTGCTGATCGCGCGCGCGCTGGGCGAAATCCGCCAGCCCCGCGCGATCGAGGCCCTGCTCGCCGTGGGGGAAGGCAGCGCGCCGGATTCCCTGCGCAAGGCCGCGCTCTCCGCGCTCACGGCCTACGACGACGAGCGGGTCGGACGCAGCGTCACCGCTTTGCTCCCCTCGCTGAAACCGGAACTCCAGACCACCGCGCTCACATTGCTCGCGAGCCGCGGGAAATGGAGCGTCCATTTGCTCGACGCCATCCAGTCGGGGAAATTCGCGGCAAATGCGGTTCCCGACGACGTCGCCGATCGACTGCGCTCGCACAAGGATCCGCTCGTGAGCGGGCCCGCCACCCGCATTCTGCTGAAGAAGACGCTCGTGGCCGCAGCGTTTCAAAGGCGCATCGACGAGGTCGCCGCGATCCTGAAGGCCGGCACCGGGAACCCGTACGCAGGCGAGGCGACCTTCATGGCGCGCTGCGCCAGTTGCCACAAATTGCTGTTCAAGGGCGGTAACGTCGGCCCCGATCTCACGAACTACCAGCGCGACAACCTCGCCACAATGCTCCCGAGCATCGTCAACCCGAATGCGGAAATCCGCGAGGGCTTCCAGTATTACACTGTGGAGACGAAGGATGGCCGCACGCTGAGCGGGTTCTTCGTCGATCGCGACAACCAGATCACGATCCTGCGCGGGCTCGACGGCGAGAACATCACGCTGCGCAGCGGGGAGATCAAAGACCTCCAGCCCATGGGCCGCAGCCTGATGCCCGAGGGATCGCTCGAGGGGCTCGACGAGCGGCAGCTCCGCGACCTGTTCGCGTATCTGCGCATCTCGCAGCCGATTTCAAAATAATCCCGGCACGCGTCAGCCCGGCGGATGGATCTCGGCGCGGCTGTAAAGGATCGCCCGGCCGCCGATGCCCACGCGGTCCCCGCGCATTTCGCAGTGGATGGTGCCCCCGCGGCGTGAGAGCTGGCGCGCGACCAGCTTCGATTTTCCCAGCTTCTCCGCCCAGTACGGGATGAGCGTGCAGTGGGCCGAGCCCGTGACCGGATCCTCCGGCACGCCCACGCGCGGGGCGAAGAACCGCGAGACAAAGTCCACGTCGACCCCGCGGGCCGTCGCGATAATCCCGAGGCAGTCGAGCGTCGCCAGTTGCGGAAGATCGGGCGACAACGCGCGGACCTCCTCCTCGCTTCCGAGCACGGCGAGAAAATCCCGGCTCTTGCGCGCCTCGCGCGGGATGTGGCCCAGGCCGCTGATGAGCCCCGGCGGAGCCGCGCACGCCTCGCCGGGACGGGACGGAAAGTCCATCATCACCACGCCATTTTCAAAACTGGCGCCGAGCACACCGCTCGTCGTCCGGAACCGCACGGTCGTGGCCCGGCTGCCGAGTTCGGTGAAGATGACAAACGCCGCCGCCAGCGTGGCGTGCCCGCACAGATCCACCTCCACCGTCGGCGTGAACCCGCGCAGCTCCCAATCCTCGCCGCTCCCGACGAGGAACGCGGTTTCCGAGAGGTTGTTCTCCTCCGCGATCTGCTGGAGCACGGAATCACCCGCCCATCGCCCGAGCAGACAGACGCCGGCCGGATTCCCGCTGAACGGCTGCTCGGTGAATGCATCGATCTGGTAGTACGGGAGTTTCATCGCCCGTCAGGCTGGCAGATTCCGCACCGGCGCGGCAATCGCGGCTTTTTGAAAGATGGACGGGCACGGTCCGATGGGCAATTTTCCCGGCGCATGGATTGGCAGCATCAGGAAATCACTCTCACCGACG
>JBEBGK010000848.1:0-2316 GCA_040081515.1 Chthoniobacteraceae bacterium | reverse complement strand
GCCGTGCACGCACCACCACGGAGCCGGGGGTCCCGCCCCGTGCAAAGAACCTCCCACGGGGCGGGGCGCCCCGTCTCCTTGATCATTGTGCGAGCGACACACGAATCCGTCGATCGTCTGAAACACAGACCGGGGATGGAGCTGTTCCGGCGACTCGCCGGAACATCGGCCAACTCGCCCGATGAAACGCGGCAGGCGAGTTGCCCGCCCCGTCCTTCGCGAGCGGGATGCCAATGTTTTTCGCGTGGACGTCGAGTACGATGAACCGTAATTTCTAATTCATGGCGTGCTTGATGTTTGTTGGCTTCATTCCTGATGATGCCGCTCCGCCGGTGATCCCGCAAAGAATGCGGCAAGGTGCGCTTCATCGCGCGCAACCCGCGACATTGCCACTCCCTCAAGCACACCACTTTCCTTTTCAGAAAACGCTGCGCTCACACGGAGGCTAGCCATAAAGTCCAGGCGTCCTCTCGTCTTCACCATGAGATCTGTTCTCTTTCTACTGTTTTCGGTCCTTTTGGCCGGATGCTGCTCGCTGTGTGGAGGAAGGCTTACCAAGGTGGGCAGACTCACCGACGATCTCAGTAAACCCAGCAAGAATGTTTACGTGTGGAATCGTAGTATCTGCGCTTACACCTATCCCGATGACGCCTTCTGCACTCGGTGTTTGCACACCTACTCGCAGCTATTCGAGCGTTGGCAGCGTGCCAGCTACGAGCCCGACTCTTTCCGTCGCCCCCTCCGTCCGGCTATCCGGGGCTTTCCAGTCCCCGTTGCCGAAGACGCTACCTACTATCAGTATGTAACAGGGGAGGAAGTGAGCGAGGAAATAGTTTTTTGGTGTATCGACTCTCCAAAGCAAATTTCTGGGTTTCGGCGTTATTGCTCCATACACAACCTTGCTCTTACCCTCTCCCGCTCAAAGTCACAACCCAAAGAAGTCTGTGTCACCGTCGCAACAAAACCAAACGCCTAACCCCCACGTACAAAGTGACAGGCTGATGGTGCCTCCAGGCGTCGCTACGCACATCCAGCAATGAACCTGCCGTTCACGTTGGCGATGACAGTTTACCGCTCTTGGACTGACCGTGTCTTTTCAGCGCACGGCTTCGAGGTTCTGCTCGTGCTCGGCATGTTCGTAGCCTCTATTATGGTGCCGCTGTTGGCGCGACGATGCTCGGCAGATTCTCCGTATTTCTCCGGCGTATTTTGGCTCGCGCTTTGTCCTCTTCTCTTTGCCGCCATTATTGCGTTGCGGCGTATTCTTTCCGCTGCTGACGACGAGCGGCTTGATCCCATCTGGGTCGTGACAGAGGGTCGCTTTGCACGACAGATTGTCGTTTTCGGCGGCGCTCTTACCATCTTTGCCGTCGTCATCTACTCTGCAATCCGTGCCGCCGCTCGCAGATACGCAAGACTCCACTCAGGATTTCCTATCCCAAAGAACAATGTGCCAGACTGATGGGACTCATCGCCAGCGGGGTGATCCCAATGGTGAAACGGATGGCATTGGAGCCGTCACCCGGCGCTGCCCGCGCCGGCAAAGGAACACGCTCAATCCCACAGGAAGTGCTCCAGGCGGAGGGTCTTCGCGCGATTCTTCGCCTGATCTGCGTGCGGGCCGGGGATGGCGGCCATCTTTTCGTAAATTGCGACGGCGCTTTTCCACTGCTGCCTGGACTCGGCGATGCCCGCGGCGTCAAAGCCGGCCTTGGAGAACCAGAACGTCTCCCGCGGTGCCGCGGCCGTCTTGTTCACGACGTCGTAGAGGACCGTGAGCGCCTCGTCGTGCTTTTCGAGTTGCTGGAGCACCTTCGCTTTTTTGTAGGCGGCCTGGTTTTGCCACACCGGCGAGGCGCCGGGGACGGCGGCGACCAGATCGTAGGTCGCGATCGCGGCGGCAAATTGCTTCGGGTCCGCCTTGCCGAGCGCGACGAGGTTGTCGCCCTTGCCAGTCAGGGCCGCGAGACGCAGCTCCGTCTCCAGGGGCTGCTGCGACGAGAGGATGCTGTCGTAAATCCTCACGGCGTCATCCGGCGCGCCGAGCTTGTTCTTGATGATTGCCTGTTGGAGTCGCGCCTGTTGTTCGAGCGGGCCGTGCTTGTCGGCGACCGAGCCGAAGAGTTCCAGCGCGCGCTTGAGCGCCTCGGCGTTGAGCAGTTTCATCGAGGACTGGCCGGCGAGGAAGAGGGCAGGGGCCGCGTGGGCTCCGTCGGGTTGCTCGCGCGCGAGGGTCTCGAACTGCTCCTGCGCCTTCAGGTAGTCCTCCCGGCGAAAATACACCTCGCCCAGTTTCATCCTCACTTCACCGAGGAG
>JBEBGK010000847.1:0-2317 GCA_040081515.1 Chthoniobacteraceae bacterium | reverse complement strand
GGGCAGGTCTCGACGGCGCCCTCCACCGTTTCACCGCAAGACAGTGCAAAGCAAGTGCTCGAATCCGGCATGATCCCTCCATGTCGCGCTAAGGATAGGCAATGGCACGGAGGCGGGCAATCGCGACGATCAGCCCTTTTCGATCATATAGTCCCGCGTGATCGGAAGCGTCCTGCGCTCGCGCGCATATTGAATCTGGTAGTTGACCATCCCGCCATGTTCGAAAACCGTAGCCGCCCCTGCAAGGTAAAGCGTCCACATGCGAAAGAAGCGCGCGTCGTAAAGCGCCTCGATCTGTTCGCGCGCGGCGACGGTGCGGCGATACCACTCGCGCAAGGTGAGCGCATAGTGGAGCCGCAGCACTTCGATATCCGTGACGATCAACTTGTTGGGTTCGCTTCCCGCAAGGATTTCGGAGAGTGCGGGGATGTATCCGCCGGGAAATATATATTTGCGCGTGAAGGCATCGGTACTACCCGGCCCGCCCATCCGTCCGATCGTGTGGAGAAGCATCGCACCGTCGGGCGTCAGCAGGTTGTGGCACTTGCGGAAGAATTCCCGGTAATTGGGCACGCCGACATGTTCGAACATGCCGATCGACACGATTCGGTCGAACGATCCCGTGAGGTCGCGATAGTCGCGCAGCTCGAAACGGACGTGATCCGACAAGCCCGCATCGGCGGCCCGCTTGCGCGCCACTTCCAGCTGCTCTTCGGAAAGGGTGATGCCCAGCACATCCACACCTGCATGCTGGTGCAGATAGAGCGCCATCCCGCCCCAGCCGCAGCCGATATCGAGCACCTTCTGCCCAGGCGACAGCGCAAGTTTGGCCGCGATATGGGCCTTCTTGTCCTCCTGCGCCTGCTCAAGGCTGTTCGCCGGGTCGGTAAAGTAAGCGCAGCTATATTGCCGGTCGCGATCGAGGAAGAGATCATAAAGCTTTCCCGAAAGGTCGTAGTGATGCGCGACATTACGTCGGGACTGGTGCCGGAAATTGACCTGGTTCCAACGGCGGACGGCCAGTTTGAGGGCGCGCCGGACGGGGCCTTTTTTCTCGATATCGAGGCCCTTTTCCCAAGGGTTGTTGGCGCGGATCAGGCCAACAAATTCCATGATGTCGCCTCGCTCGAAGCTGATCCGGCCATCCATGAAGCCTTCGGCAAATCCCAGCCTTGGGCCGCGGACGATATCGAACGCAACGCGCTTGTCGTGGAATCGAAGGACAATGTCGGGAAAGGCCGGGTCGGGCGTTCCGAAAATATGGCGGCCACCATCGGCTTCGATCAGTGTTACCGCGCCTTTCCTGATAAGCCTGCGAAACACGGCATGCAGTAATGACATAGTCCAGACCTTGCAGTTGAACATGGTATACGCCTGCGCCGGGCGTTTGGTTGCAGGATCGTCCACGATAATGTCCTGTCGGCAAGGACAAAATACCGCCCAGCTGAAATCCGGGGCTGCTTGGCGGAATTATCGTGCGGTCCGGGAGGGGCCCTCGCAACCCTGCGCAATTCAGCCCCGTTTGCGCGCCTGTGGGTATGTTCCGAGCAGGCGCAGCGAGCGGGAGTGGAACTGAAGCTCTTCGAGCGCGCGCGCCACGGCAGGATCGTCAGGATGGCCTTCGATATCGGCAAAGAAGGTTGTTGCCGCAAAGCTCGCGCCGCGCTGGTAGCTTTCGAGCTTGGTCATGTTGACGCCGTTCGTCGCGAACCCGCCCATGGCCTTGTAGAGCGCGGCCGGGATGTTTTTCACTTCGAAGACGAAGGTCGTCATCACAACGCCTTCATTCGGCGCTGGCTCCCCCGATCGCGCAAGCACGACAAAGCGGGTCATGTTTTCGCCCGAATCCTCGAGCGTGTCGGCGAGGATGTCGAGGCCATAGACCGCAGCGGCACCTGGAGGGGCAATGGCGGCGACCGAAGAATCGTCAAGTTCCACAACCCGAGCGGCCGCGCCCGCCGTGTCAGGATATCCAACCGGTTCGATCCCGCGCTTGCGCAGCCAATGCCGGCATTGGCCGAGCGCCTGGGGATGGCTGATCGCCTGCTTGACCCGTTCAAGCGGGCCCTTTCCCATCAGGGCATAGTCGATCGGCAGGAAATACTCGCCAACAATGACCAGCCCGGATTCCGGGAGGAGGAAGTGGATGTCTGCCACCCGGCCATGAAGCGAGTTTTCAATGGGAATCATTGCCTTGGCGGCGCGACCTTCGCGCACCGCATCGATGGCATCGGGAAAACTGAAGCAGGGCAGGGGACGGCCATCGGGGATCGCCTGCTGCACCGCAATATGGGAATTGGCGCCCGGTGCTCCCTGG
>JBEBGK010000083.1:0-9014 GCA_040081515.1 Chthoniobacteraceae bacterium | reverse complement strand
CCGGCGAGTTCATCCGGCGCGGGCGGACGCGAGACGGCGAAGGAGTAGAGCCAAGTCACCAGGGCCTCGCGGGAATCCCAGTTGCGCGAGAGGAGCTTCTTTGCGCCAACGGCGAGCGCGTTGGCCAGTGCGTCGCCATTTGCGAGGTCGAGCGCCTCGAGCGTGGTGAGATCCTCGGGGCGCGTGCTCACGATTTGTTCGCGGTTCGGCCGGCCGAGCGCACGCTGGAGCAGGTCGCCCTTCATCAGCGAGGCCCGCACGGGCGGTGGCGGCGTGGAAAGGTGCGCGAGCGCCTCAATCATCTGCGGCCGGAGCTGCGACTGGCGTGGCTGCGCAGGAGCCGGCACGACCGGCAGCCACTTGGCGTTCTTCATCTCGGGCCCGGTGATCTTTCCCTTCGCGTCGGGAAGATTCGCCGACCACTCCCAAGAAGTGTCGGTCCCGATTCTCTGCTCGGCGCCACCGGGAATGCGCAGATGCGCCTCGAAGAAAATCCCCGGCACCGGCTGATTCTCCGTGGGCCTGTCGATCGCAATCACGATTTCGTTCGCGCCCTTGCGCAGCGCACCACTCAGATCCGTCACGGTGACTCCGCGCGTGCGGACCAATTGTCTGTCCGCCTGGAAATTTGCGCCATTCACCAGACACTGCACGCCCGCGGCGTCCTGGCCCAGCACCGCGAACGCCCGCGATGGCACCTCCGGCAGATCGAAAGTCTTCTTCACGACGAGCTTCGTCCGCGCCTTTTTCGCCGGCGCCGCCTTTGCCTGCGCCGGTTTCTGATCGGAGGATGGAGCCCCGCCTTTTGCGCGCCTCGGCTTCTTCGCGGGCGTCGCGCTTTCCCAGATCCACTCCGCCCCGAGCCGCGTGTTCCTCACGAGGTCCGCATCCGGCGTGCCGCGCAGCACCGGCGCGTCGGCTCGCGCCGGGTTCGCCCCGGTGATCTGCCACACCGCGTCGATGAACTGCTCCGCCGTCATCCGCTTCGCGCGCGGACCGGTGAAGACATACGCGCCCGTGTTGTCATCCTTCTGCCGCACCACGGCGCGCGACTGGTACGCCTGCGACGTGCAGATCAGCTCCAGCGTCCTTTTCAAATCGCAGCCGTGCGCGGAAAAATCCGCCGCGAGAAAATCCAGCAGATCGGCGCTCCACGGTTCCGCCTGCATCGCGTCCACCGGATGGACGATGCCGCGGCCCATGAGCCGATGCCACAGCCGGTTCACGATCGTGCGGGTGAAGCGGCCGTTCTCCGGATGCGTCATCAGCGCGGCGAGCTGCTTCAGGCGTTCGGGCTGCGGCGCGTCGGCCTTCACCTGTCCCAGCTCGGGGAAAAGCCACGCTGCCTGCGCGACGTTTTCCGTCTCCTTGTCGCAGCGCGCGATTTTCAGCGGCGCGGTCGCGTAGATCGCCGCGAGGCCGTACGCCTCGGTGAGCTTCCAGCGATCCACGAAGCTGTCGTGGCAGGATGCGCATTTCATATTGATGCCGAGGAAGGCCTGCGAAATCGACTGCGCGAACTGCACCTCGCGCACCTGGCTCGCGCTCACCGTGCCGCGCCAGGCGAGCCCGGCGGAAAAGCCCGCGCTCTCCGCGGTCGGCGGCGCGATGAGTTCTCGGACGAACTGATCATACGGCTTGTTGCTCAGCAGCGCGTCGTAGAGCCACCGCGTGATCGGCGCACCCGTGCCCGGTCCGAAGCCCACGCGCGCATAATCATTCCGCAGCAGGTCATTCCAAAACGTGAGCCAGTGCTCGGTGTACTCCGTCCTGCGGCCCAGCAACTCGCCCACGAGCCGCGTGCGTTTGTCCGGCGCAGTCTGCGCGAGAAAGCGCGCCAGCGCCTCCGGCTCCGGCAGCAGGCCGATCAGGTCCAGATGCACCCGCCTCGCAAACGCCGCGTCGTCGAGCGGCTGCGGCTGCGGCTTGCCGTGCTGCGCGAGATACGCGTCGAGGATGCGATCGATCGGATTCGTCCTCCCAACCTGCACAGCGGGCAGTGCGACCTGGCGCGGCTTCAGCGGCGGCTCGTAGGCGGGTTTTTTGAAAGTGAAGCCGTCGTCCCACTTCACGCCTCCGTCGATCCACGCCTTCAGCAGCGCGACCTTCTCCGCCGGCACGCGCTTCTGCTTCGCATCCGGCGGCGGCATCTGCACATCGGGGTCCGTCGAGAGGATGGCCTCGATCAATTTGCTCTCCGCGTTTTTCCCCGTCTCGATCACCTTTCCATTTTCCCCGCCCGCCATCAGGTCGCCGCGCGAATTCATCGAGAGCCCGCCCTTCTTCTTGTCCCCCGTGTGGCACGCCGCGCAGTGCTCGCGGAGGATCGGCACGATGTCGTGCGAGAAGTCCACCCCCGCCACCGGCGCGCCGACGGCGGACAGGAGCAGCAGAACAGCAACAGAGTGGCGCAGGAGCGGGGGCAAGATGGGATGGGGAGTAGAGCGAAGAATCAATCGAAGCAGCAACGTTTCCTTTGCATTGGAAAACCCCGGCACCTTGGCAACTCGCCGCGGTCCGCGGAATGAACCGCACACTGCCTGCGACCCCATTCACATCCCGATCCGGGCGCGTCACCACTTCTCCGGAACCCATCCGGCCCACGGGAGTGTCCATCCAAATCCCCCGCGGCAAGAAGCGCCTCCTCGTTGAAGCCTGCCCGCTCCCCGCTTCCGATGGCAGGTGCGGGTTCAGTGCCCACATCGGCGGGCCTACGCGGCGTCAAATCGCGCCATGGGCGAGACTTACGAATCAATCTGCGTGGCCGTCAGTGGCACAACCCGTGCTTTTTTCCACTGCATGAACCAATCCAGTCCGGCCGGACGCGTCTTCGGGCTCGACCTGTTGAGGGCCGTGGCCATCGGGCTCGTGCTGCTCTGTCATCTGATGCTCGTGCTGCAGTATTGCTGCCGGCCGCTGAAAGGCTGGTCGGCCATGGCAGGCTACTTCGGCGTGGAGCTGTTTTTTGTCCTCAGTGGTTTCCTGATCGGGGGAATCCTGATTCGTGACATGTCCGCCGGCACGAACGGGGGAACCTTGTTCCGCTTCTGGTCCCGCAGATGGCTGCGCACGCTGCCGCTCTTCTTTCTCTTCCTGGTGATCAATCTCGCCATCAATGCATCGCTGGACGCACCCACGACGGGCTGGTGGCGGCACGCGTTCTTCATTCAGAACTTCACGAGCAAACCGGGGCCGTTCTTCGGCGAAGCGTGGAGCCTCGCAGTGGAGGAGTGGTTCTACCTGCTCGCTCCGACGCTCCTGTTCATCCTCGTGAAAGCCGGGCTGCCCGTGAAAAAGGCGGTGCTCGCCGGGGCGCTCGGCGGCATCGTCACGGCGACCGCATGGCGGATGCACGTGGTCGCAACCACCGATCCCGACTGGCTCAGGGAAGTCTGCACGGTGGTCACGGTGCGTCTGGATGCATGCATGTTCGGTGTGCTTGCAGCGTGGTGGAAACATTACGCGCCCGAATCCTGGGGCAATTGGAGCAGGAGCAAGCTCGCCTGCGGGATTCTGTGCCTGGCCGCAGCGGCTGCGATGTTCCGTCTGCTTCCGTTGAACACCTCCTTCGCCGCGCGCACTCATCTCTTCACGCTGACGTCGCTCGGGACCATGCTGTGCCTCCCGGCGCTTGCGGCGATGCGCACGCCGGCGGGAAAACTTGCGATGAGCATCACGTTCACCAGCAAGTGGAGCTACGCGATGTATCTGGCGAATTGCCCCATCCTCCTCTGGCTCATGCGCGAATCGGGGCGCGGACTTCTCGAGCCACTCACCGCCGCGGTCGCCGCGACCACCGGTCTCGTGCTCACACTCATCGTATCGGCCGCGCTGCATTACTTCTACGAAATGCCCATCCTCCGCTGGCGCGACCGACGGGTGAGCACCCACGCGAAGCCCGGCGAAATCCAGACGCCGCGACGCGAGGAAGCCCTGACCGCTGTGGCGTAAGCGGGCGCGAATGTCTCGATCCCGGTCCTTCCTTGCGCTGGCTCTCCGGGTAAGGCCACCGGGCTTCATCCCTACCGTGTTCCAAGCCCGGTGAGGATCCTCGGATCGGCCAGCCTCCCGACCACCATCCGATCCCTGGGTCCGGGATAAAATTTCCTTTTCGCAACGCGTAAAGTCGGCCCTCCTGTGCGCCGATGAACGCTCAACCCTCCCAACGCGGCGCAATCGCCGCGCTCACCGCCGCCTTTCTCGGCTGGCTCTTCGATGGCTTTGAGATGGGCCTTTTCCCGCTGATCGGGAAGCCGGCGCTGCAAGATCTGCTCCCGACTTCGACCCCGGCGCAGCAGGGTCAGTGGTTCACGGTGATCATCGCCGTATTCCTCGTCGGCGCGGCGACCGGCGGTGTGCTCTTCGGCTGGCTGGGCGACAAACTCGGCCGCGTGAAGGCGATGACGCTCGCCATTTTCACCTACGCGATCTTCACCGGGCTGTGCGCGTTCGTCACGGAAGCGTGGCAGTTCGCGGGGCTGCGTTTCATCGCCTCGCTGGGAATGGGCGGCGAGTGGGCGCTCGGCGTGGCGCTCGTGAACGAGATTTGGTCGGGGAAAAATCGCGCGTGGATCGCCGGGATGATCGGCGCGGCATCGAACATCGGCTTCCTGCTCACCGGCCTGCTCAGCCTGTACCTCAATGCCAGCCTCGAAACCGTGTCGCAGTGGATCAGCAGCGTGGGCATGAGCCAGGGCACGGCGGATTACCTGCTGCACAATCGCGGCTGGCGCTTCCTCGCGGTGAGCGGCGCTCTTCCGGCACTGATCAACTTTTTCATCCTCGTGTTCGTGCCGGAATCCCACAAGTGGGAGGCGGAGAAGAAATCCGGCACGACATCGCACTGGGCCACCATCGATCTCCTCGGCGTGCTGGCCGCGGCGGTCGCCGCGCTGGGCATCATCGCCGTGTGGACGCCGCAGGTCTTTGACAAGGTGGGGAACCTCGTGGCGCTGCCGGTGACCGTCGTCGGCATGGGAATCGCGCTGTGGGGCTATCTGCATCCCGTGCGTCGATACATGACCCGCGCGCAGGCCGGCGGCAGCGTCCAGGCTGCGGACCGGGCCGTCATCATGCGCAATCTTTTGATCGGCGCCGGCCTCGCCGCTGTGGCATTGATGGGCACGTGGGGCTCAGCCCAGCAGGCGGCGAAGTGGGCGTCGTTCCTCTCGCCGGACGGCACGAAATCCAGCGTCATCGAATACGTGGTCATCGCCACCGCGCTGGGAGCGATCCTCGTCACCGTCATCGCGCCGCTGGTCGCCGACAAGCTGGGCCGCAGGGTCACTTATTTCCTGCTCTGCGTGGTGGCCCTGGGCTCCGCCATCGTCTTCTTTCAAACGAACGGCTCATACGCGGGCAGCACCATGCCGTCGTGGCTGATGATCAGCGCCTTCCTGCTCGGCGGCCTCACCGCATCGTTCTACGGCTTCTTTCCGCTGTATTTTCCCGAGCTGTTTCCCACCAGCGTCCGCGCGACCGGACAGGGATTCTGCTTCAATTTCGGCCGGCTCATTGCCGCGATTGGCTCCCTGCAGTTTGTAAATCTCATGAGCCTGTTCGGCTCCGCCAAGGTCGTGCAGCTCGAAGGCGACGCCCGCCGGCTCATGCAGCTCCAGGTCGAGGGCAATGCCTTCTCCGTGCTCTCGTGCGTCTATGTCATCGGCATGGTGCTGATCTGGTTTGCGCCCGAGACGAAGGGCCACCGGCTCGCGTAGCTGGAGTTCTTCATGGATTCATCGAGCCCCGTACTCGTCACAGGTTCCTCCGGTCGCGTCGGTCGCGCCGCTGTCAACGAGCTACTTCGGCGCGGGCATGCCGTGCGTGGGTTCGATCTGACACCAACCCCGGGGCTTGCCAATTGCATCACCGGCGATCTCGCCGACCGCGCTGCGATCGACCGCGCGATGCGGGGCATTCACTCCCTCATCCACCTCGCCGCCACGCCGGATGATGCCGACTTTCTCACCGAGCTGCTCCCGAATAACATCACCGGCCTGTATCACGTGATGGAGTCCGCCCTCGCCGCCGGCGTCCGCCGGATCGTCCTCGCAAGCAGCGGACAGGTGAACTGGTGGCAGCAAAAGACCGGACCATTCCCGATTCGACCCGAGGACCCGGTCAGCCCGAAGCACTGGTACGCCGCGACGAAGATGTTCATGGAAGCCATCGGGCGCAGCTTCGTGGAAATCCACGGCATCAGCGTCATCATCGCGCGCCTCGGCTGGTGTCCGCGCACCCGCGAGCAGGTGGAGGAAATCGCCGCGAGCGAGCTTTACCGCGACGTGTACTTCAGCCCCGGCGACGTCGGGCGCTTCTTCGCCTGCGCAATCGAGGCCCCCGCCGAGGTGCGCCACGCGATCGTTTACGGCGCGAGCCGCCCGGTGAAGCAGGCGCGATTCGACATGTCATCGGCCACGAAGCTGCTCGGTTTCGAGCCGCAGGAACACTGGCCGCAGGGCGTCGAAATCATCACCGGCTCGCCGTGGCTGGGCTCGTGACTCCGATTCCCTCAGGCCCCAAGCCGATACGCCTCAATCGCCGTCCCTCCAAAAACCCGCGCCTGCTCATCCGCGGATAGTTCAGCGGAAAACTCGCGGACGACATCCACCCATCGCGAGTAGCTGGAGGCCGCGAGACACACCGGCCAGTCGGTGCCGAACATCAGCCGCCCCGGGCCGAATGCCTCGAGCACCGCGTCGAAATACGGTCGCAGTTGCCCTTCGCTCCATGTCTTCCAGTCCGCCTCCGTCACCATGCCGGAGACTTTGCAGTACACGTTTGGACGCCGCGCCAGTTCGCGGATGTTCGCCCGCCACGGATCGATGGCCCCGTCGCCGATACGCGGCTTCGCGATGTGATCGAGCACGAAGACCTGCTGTGGATGCCGGTCCACAAACTCGATCGAGGGCGCGAGCTGCCGCTCGTAGATGAGGATGTCATACACGAGCCCGAATTCCTTGAGCGTGGAAACGCCACGATTGAAATCATCGCGCAGAATGAAGCGATCGTCCGGTTCATCCTGCACCACGTGGCGCACGGCGCGCAGCTTCGGACTTGCGGCGAACTTCGCGACGATCTCCCGCACCCGCGAATCGACCAGCGGCACCCAGCCGACGACGCCCTTGATGAAATCATTCTTCGCCGCGAACGAGAGCAACCACTCCGTCTCGCCGACCGTCTGCCGCGCCTGCACGGACACCACACCGTCGATCCCCGCCGCGGCGATCTCCGCCTTCAGATGCGCCGGCAGAAAATCGCGGCGCAGCGCAGCCATCGAGCCGCCGATCCACGGATACTCGGCGGCGCTGTAGCTCCAAAAGTGGTGATGGGAATCAATCTTCATGCGCCGCGCATGACGGCGCAGAAAGCAGCGAGCGGCAAGCGGCGAAACCAGCGGAACGCGCACGGAGTACGCGTTGCACCAGCGATCACGCCAAAATCCCCTTCACGACCTTCCCATGCACATCCGTCAGCCGGAAGTCGCGGCCTTGGAAACGGTAGGTGAGCTTTTCGTGATTGAAGCCGAGCAGATGCAGGATCGTGGCCTGGAGGTCGTGGACGTGGAGCTTGTTCTCGACGATCGAGAAGCCGAGTTCATCCGTTTCGCCGTAGCTGATGCCCGGTTTGATTCCGCCGCCGGCCATGAAGATCGAGTAGGCGTCCGGGAAATGATCGCGGCCCTGATACATGCCCTTGGCGGTGCGGCCCTCGCGGAACGGAGTGCGGCCAAATTCGCCGCCCCAGACGATGAGCGTGTCCTCCAGCAGGCCGCTCTGCTTCAGGTCGCGCAGCAGCGCGGCGACCGGCTTGTCGGTGCGGGCCATCTTGCGGTTCAGGCCTTCGCCAATCTCTTCATTGGCACCCGTGCCGTGGAAGTCCCAGCCCCAGTCGAAGAGCTGCACGAAGCGCACACCCTGTTCGAGGAGCCGTCGCGCGAGGAGGCAGTTATTGGCGAAGCTCGATTCGCCGGGATTCGCTCCGTAGGCGTCGAGCACCGTCTGCGGCTCGCGCGCGATGTCCATCACCTCCGGCACGCTCGTCTGCATGCGGAAAGCGAGTTCGTACTGCGCGATGCGCGTCGCGGTCTCCGGGTGGCCGAGTTCACGCGCTTGCTCCTCATTCAAATCACGGAGCGCGTCGAGCGTCTTGCGGCGAAGTTCGCGATCCATCCCGGGCGGATCGGTCACATACAGAACCGGATCGCCTTTCGAACGGCACTGCACGCCCTGGAACACCGATGGAATGAAGCCCGTCCCCCACAACCCCTGCCCGCCGCTGGGCTGCACGCCGCTGCTGATGAGCACAACGAAGCCCGGGAGGTTTTCGTTCTCCGAGCCGAGACCGTAAGTGACCCATGAGCCCAGGCCGGGCCGTCCCTGCCGCGGCGATCCGGTGAAGAGCATCAACTCCGCGGGCGCGTGGTTGAACTGGTCGGTGAACATGGATTTCACGACGCAGATGTCGTCGGCGAGGCCGTGAAAATTCGGGACCGCGTCGGACATCCAAATGCCGGACTTGCCGTGCTGCGTGAACTTGTGCGGCGTGCCCATGAGCTTCGGCGTGCCACTCGTGAATGCGAACGTCTTGCCCTTCACGAACTGATCCGGCGCGTCCTGTCCGTCGCGCTTCACCAGTTCGGGCTTGTAGTCGAAAATGTCGAGGTGCGGCGGACCGCCGGACATGTGGAGATAGACCACGCGCTTTGCCTTCGCCGGATAATGCGGCTTGCGCGGTGCGAGCGGATTCACGTCGGCGATGCTGCCGAGCGCGTCGCCACCGAGCAGCGCATTCAGCGCGATGGAGCCGAGGCTGAACTGTCCCGCCCGGTGGAGGAATTGGCGGCGCGTCTGGGCGTGGAGGAGGTCGAGTTGGGGATTCATGGGCGATGGTTCAGCGCTTCATCACGGTTTCGTCGAGGTTCAGCAGGGTATTTGCGACGGTCGTCCAAGCGGCGAGGTCGGCGACATCGGTGCCTTGCGGCACGGGGCCGATCGGATTCGTCGCCATGTCGG
>JBEBGK010000846.1:0-2322 GCA_040081515.1 Chthoniobacteraceae bacterium | reverse complement strand
GATGTGCTTCGGCCCGTTCTGATCGGCGGTGATGAACGGCAGGTTGATTTCGTACTCCTGCGACGAGGAGAGCGCGATCTTCGCCTTCTCCGCCTCCTCCTTGATGCGCTGGATGGCGTCGGGCTGCTTCGTGAGATCGAGACCGGAGTCGGTCTTGAACTCGTGCAGAATCCAATCCATCAGCGCATTGTCCCAGTCGTCGCCGCCGAGATGCGTGTCGCCATTAGTCGCCTTCACCTCGAAGACGCCGTCGCCGATTTCCAGCACGGAAATATCGAACGTGCCGCCGCCGAGATCATACACCGCGATTTTTTCGTCCTTCTTCTTGTCGAGCCCGTAGGCCAGCGAGGCCGCCGTCGGCTCGTTGATGATCCGCAGCACTTCGAGGCCCGCGATCTTGCCCGCGTCCTTCGTCGCCGTGCGCTGCGAGTCGTTGAAATATGCGGGCACCGTGATGACCGCCTGCGTGATTTTTTCACCGAGCTTCGCCTCCGCGTCGGACTTCAGCTTCGCGAGAATCATCGCGCTGATTTCCGGCGGGGAAAAAGTCTTCGTCTCGCCGCCGACCTGCACCTGGATGTGCGCGTCGCCATTCGCCGCCTTCACAACCTTGTAAGGCACGCGTTTCAGTTCGTCCTGCACCTCGTCGAATTTGCGCCCCATGAATCGCTTCACAGAGAAAATCGTGTTCGTCGCGTTCGTGACCGCCTGCCGCTTTGCCGCCTGCCCGACGACGCGCTCGCCGGTCTTGGTGAAAGCGACGATCGAAGGCGTCGTGCGCGCGCCTTCGGAATTTTCCAGAACCACCGGCTCGCCGCCCTCCATGACGGACATGCAGGAGTTCGTGGTGCCGAGATCGATGCCGAGAATTTTAGCCATAAATCAGTGGGTTCTTGGAGTAACTTGAAAAAGTGGGTTGGGTGAAAAGTTGTCGGAGGCCCCGTATGCAAGTGACAGGCCATGAGATAGAATATCCTCAAGTCACTGAATGACAGTTGATTGCGAGCAAATCGCTATCTCGGAAAAGGTGCGCCAAACACCATTTATGGCGCACTTGGCGCACCTCAAGCGCGCCACCGTGACACAGTCCGTAGCCGCGCTTGTGAAAGCGCGGGCAAACATTGACCGAACACTCCACGCAAACGATCGATCAGCCCGCGCTGTGACCAGCGCGGCTACGAAATTGCGTCACAGCGCCTTCACCACGACCCACGTCGTCACGCTGCGTCCTGACCCCGGATCACGCGCCACGAGTTCATGCCGCCCCTCGACACCGACCGCAAACGTCCGCCCTGCCTGTTCGCGCAGAGCCAGCGTCGCGCTTTCCCATTTCACCGGCCCCGAGCCGATCGCCACCAGCGGCACGAGGCCCGAGGACGGCACATCGGGGTCGATGAGGAAAGTCGAGCCGGGTTGCGGCGAGACGAGGTGCAGACTCCCCGCGCCCTCGAGCACCACGCGATCGCGGAGCTGGTTGTCCACGCTCGATGCCCACTCGGTGTATTCCGGGCCGAGTTTCACGCGGCCTGCTGCGTCGTAGTCGTCGGGGCTTTCCCGCTGCGGCAGGCGGCTCGCGATGAATTTCTCCATCACCGCCCCGGCGCGCAGCCCGGCGAGCCGATGGCCCGTGAGTGGATGCACCGGATGCTCGACGATCGTCGCCGGACGCTCGAACCACGTCGTGCCGAAGCGCTGATGCAGATACGCCATCACATCGTGCAGGATCGGCGCCGCGCCCGTGACGCCGGAGACCTCGCGCATCGGCGCACCGCTGAAATTTCCCACCCACACACCCACCGTGAATTCCGGCGTATAGCCCATCGCCCAGTTGTCGCGGAAATCCGTGCTCGTCCCCGTCTTGCACGCGACGGGAAAATTGAACCGCAATGCCGAGTTCGCGCCGAATGCGGGGATTCGCGCGGCATTATCCGAGAGCATGTCGGCGATGAGCCAGCACAGGTCCGGCTGTAACGCGGGCAATCCTGCCCGCGGATCCTGCCCGCGGACAGGATCGTCCGCGTTACACAGCAGCCGGTACGGCCTCCACTCCCCCATTCGCGCAAGGGTGGCGTAAAGATTCGCCAGTTCGATCAGCCGCACCTCCGCATTCCCGATCGTCAGCCCGAGCCCGTATTCATCCGGCTCCTTTGGCAAAGTCGTCACGCCCCATTCCTGCAACCGCCGCTGGAGCGGCGCCGCACCGCCGAGCGACTGGAGCACCTTCACCGCGGGGATGTTCAGCGAACACGCCAGCGCTTCCCGATACCGCGCCGGGCCCTGGCAATGCCGGTGATAATTCTCCGGGCGATACGGCCCGGTGGG
>JBEBGK010000845.1:0-2322 GCA_040081515.1 Chthoniobacteraceae bacterium | reverse complement strand
GCGATGGAATGTTGACGTTGCAGGAATCGCGGGAAGCCGTCGCGGCAGCGACGCAGGGAACTCGCGGGAGCACCACGCGCTCCGTCGGACAGGCGGGGAGCGCCGGGGCAATCTTCAAGGCCGCGGACCGGAACGGCGACGGGAAGGTGACCGCGGACGAACTGAAGCGGCCGGAGCTTTTCAAGCAGCTCGATCAAAACGGAGACGGGGCGATCACGCCGGAGGAATCGCGGCCCTTCCTTGAGCGGGTCGCGCAGCAGCAGCCTTCGGGCACCAATGGTGGAGCTGCCGCGGAGCCGGTTCCGTCGCGCCAGGGGCCCAAAAGTTTGACGCCGGGCGAGGCTGGAATCGGACGGATGATTCCCGATGCGAAGTTCACCGACCTTGCAGGCGTTGCGCGCAAGCTCTCCGATTTCCAGAAAGCCAAGGGGCTCGTGATTGCGTTCACGAGCACGACTTGCCCTGTGAGCAAACGCTACGCGCCCAGTCTAGCGCGGCTGGAGAGCGAGTTGCGGGGCAAGGGCGTCGCGTTGCTGCTCGTGAATCCCTTCGCCAGCGAGGATGCGGAATCGATCCGAACTGCGACGAAGACTCTGGGCATGGGCGCGCCCTACGTCCACGACCGCGACCGATCGCTCTCCCGCACCTTGAACGCCAGCTCGACCACGGAGGTCCTCCTGCTCGATGCCACCCGCACATTGATCTACCGCGGTGCGCTCGATGACCAGTACGGCGTGGACTACAGCCTCGATGCGCCGCGCGAGCGCTACCTCCATGATGCCGTGGATGCGATGCTCGCCGGAACCCGTCCGCCGATCGCCGCGACCGCGGCTCCTGGCTGTGAACTGGATATGCCGGCAACCGCCGCGGCTCCCGTCTCGGCCACGTATCACCGCGATGTGGCGCGCATCCTCCAGCAGAACTGCGTGGAGTGCCACCATGGGAAGGGAATTGCGCCCTTTGCCCTCGACGATCCCGACGAGGTCAACGACAGGGCGAAAGTGATCCGCCGGGTGATTACCGAGGGAACGATGCCGCCGTGGTTCGCCGCGCCGGTGCCCGCGGGTACGGAAACTCCATGGGCAAACGATCGTTCCCTCTCCGCGCGCGACAGGAACGATCTGCTCGCTTGGCTCGACTCGCCGCAACGTGCGCTCGGCAACCCCACCGAAGCACCCGCGCCCGTGAAGCAGCCGGAGGAATGGACTATCGGCAAACCGGATCTCGTGGTGCAGCTGAAGCAATCGATTCCGGTCAAGGCCGAGGGTTTCATGCCGTATCAATTTACCACCGTGGAAACCACGCTCGCCGAGGACAAGTGGGTTCAGGCCTACGAGATTATGCCCACGGCGCGCGAGGTCGTGCATCACGTGATCGTGCAGGTCCATGCAAAGGGCGCGCGGTTCAAGCGCGGCGGCGACGAGGGCACCGACGGCTACTGGGCGGCTTATGTGCCGGGCAACACGTCGCATGTTTATCCGGAGGGCTTCGCCCGGAAACTCCCCGCCGGAGCCACGGTCAGTTTTCAGATTCACTACACGCCGAATGGCAAGGCCACCGAGGATCGCCTCCAAATGGGCCTCATCTTCTCCAAGGAACCGCCTCGTTTCGCAGTACACACCGCGGCCCTGCCCGGGCGGACGCTCCGGATTCCGCCCGGCGAACCGAATCATGTCGAGACCGCGCAACGCACCATCCCTGCCGACCTCCACGTCACGGCATTCATGGCCCACATGCACGTCCGCGGAAAAGCGTTCAGGTTTGATGTCACCTATCCCGACGGCCGCTCGGAGACGCTGCTCGACATCCCGCGCTATGATTTCAACTGGCAGCTCCGTTACGAGTACAAGGAGCCGCGCACGCTCCCGCGAGGAAGCACGATCAAGATCACCGCTGTTTACGACAACAGCGCGGGCAACAAGGCAAACCCTGACCCTACGAAAACCGTGCGCTGGGGGCCGCAGACCGTGGACGAAATGATGCTCGGCTACATCGAGCATTTCACGCCGCTTCCGACGACCCGGACGGCGGCACTCCGCTAGAACGTCCGCACCCTCACGCCCGAGTATCGGCAGGTCGTGCCGATGCTCAACCGGGGCGGCTTCGCCCGGGCCTCCGACTTGGGGATGGGAAGGACGATGGACGTTTCAGGGTGTGGCAAGCCGGTGAATCGTGCCGTGGATGGAACGCTCAACAGGCGTGACGTCCGGACCGCGGAGTTTGGTGGCGAGTTCGTAGCACTGCGTCGGCGCAAGGGCCGGAATGTCGAGCGTCACCGTGCGTGCGTCGGTGCCAAGCCGGACCGCGGTGATGTCGAGCGGG
>JBEBGK010000844.1:0-2325 GCA_040081515.1 Chthoniobacteraceae bacterium | reverse complement strand
ATCTGGTCGTATTTGTGCGTGTGGCACCGCGCGCAGCCGACCGTTAGCCCGAGCCACACCGCGCCCGTCGTCTCCGTGCGATCGAACACCGCCTCGTTGCGAAACTGCTCCTGATCCACGCCGCCCTCGGTGTTCGTGAGCGTCTGCCGGTGAAAGGCCGTCGCGAGCTTCTGCTCCGGCGTCGCATTCGGTAGCAGGTCACCCGCGAGTTGCTCGATGGTGAACTGGTCGAACGGCATGTCCGCATTCACCGCCGCGATCACCCAGTCCCGGTAGCGCCATGCATCCGGACGCGGCCTGTCCTTCTCATAGCCATCGCTGTCCGCATACCGCGCCTTGTCGAGCCAATGCCGCCCCCAGCGCTCGCCGTATCTCGGCGACGCGAGCAGCCCATCCGTCAGCGCCTCGACCGCCTTCTGCCGATCCTTCGCCGCAGCCTTTGCAAAATCATCCACCTCATCTGGCGTCGGCAGAACGCCCGTGAGATCGAGGTAAAGCCGGCGGCAAAGCGTGTAGCTATCCGCCACCGGTGAAGGCTTGATGCCCTCGCGTTCCAACCGCGCGATGATGAAGGCGTCAATAGGATTAGTGCTCAGTGGCCAGTGCTCAGTGCTCAGTTTTTCCCTCTGCACCCCCTGCTTTGACTGAGAACTGAGAACTGAGGACTGAGCACTCACCTTCGGCACCGCGGTCCGCACGATCGGCCTGTAGGCCCAATGCTCCGTCCACTCCGCACCCAAAGTGATCCACTTTTTCAAAAGCTCGACCTGACCCTTCGTCGGACGCTTCGCCTTCTTCTTCGGCGGCATCACATCGTCCTCATCTGTCGTCGTGAGCCGCGCGATCGAGTCGCTCTTCTCCGGATGCCCCGGCACAAACGCAGCGACTCCGCTCTCCAAGACCTTCATCGCCCCTGCCCGCGACGTGAGATTCAGCCCGCCCTTCTGCGCATCCGGCCCATGGCACTCATAGCAGTGCTCCGCAAACAGCGGCTGGATGTCGCGCTGGAAATCCACGCCCGCCGCGGATACAACAGCGACCGAGGCGAGCACGAGGGATGGTATCTGGAGAGGGCGCATCATGCGTGAGACTTACCGCCACCGAAGACAGCTGTTAGCGAAAAAGAGACGCTGCAAGCTTGCCGAAGTTTGCAACCTCGCGCGACACGACGATCGCAAGGGACGGATCCAGTTCGCAGCGAAGCCGAGGGGTCACGAGCCACGAGGAGATTCCCCACTCTGGCAATGCCTGAGCTTCGCTGCCTTTGCCCTCCGCCTCGAAAGAATAATCCACCCCCACACGATGAAAACGAACACGACGAGAGTCACATATACCGCACACTGCCAACCGCGACGATGGAAGTATTCCAACGCCGCGAAGAAGACGCCATACAGGACAAGCGATAGCGCGAGCGAAACCCGCCTCTTCCACGGGGGTGTCATCTCGTACGATGACGATTTCACAGAAAAATGCGGATCCCCCTACCGCGGCCGCACGATCATCTCCTCGACGATCACATGCGACGGGAGATTGATGCAGAACGTGATGCACTCCGCGACATCCTCGGGGCGCATCATCTTCGCGAGCGCGTCTGCGTCCGGCACCACCGGGCGCTTTTTCAGCAGGGGCGTGTCGATGTCTCCCGGGAAGAGCCCGACGGCCCGCACACCGCGTCCTCGCTCCTCGGCATTGATGCTCTGGGTCAGCCCCGCCATGCCGAATTTCGACATCACATACGCCGGCCCGGCCTTTGGCGATGCGGCCTTCCCCGCCTCGGAGATCACATTCACGATCGTCCCGCTTCCGCGCTTGCGCATCCCCGGCAGGAACGCCTGCACACAGTAATAAGCGCCGTTGAGATTCGCATTCATCATTCCGTGGTAGTCCTCGGACGAAAGCACCTCCAGGGCGCGCTTCGGAGCATTCGTCCCCGCCGCATTCACGAGCACTTCGACGTCGCCGAGTTCAGCCAGCACGCGCTTGCCCATCGCCGCCACCGCCGCCTCATCGCCGATGTCGCAAGGGCACACGAGCACCTTGCCTCCATGCTCACCCGCGAGGCCCGCTGTCTCCAGCAACACATCCTCGCGCCTGCCGACGAGCGCGACATTCCACCCTTGGCTCGCGAGCGCGACCGCCGTATGGACGGCTGTCGTCGACTTGCCCGTGCCGCCCTTTTCGTTGGCAAAGACAATAACATGCGTGTTCTGCGCCATCGGTACTCCGGTCCAGCCTCTTGATTCATTGATCCCCGCCCGCCAAGGAGCGCGCAAGCACCCATATCGGAGCAGTCTGGCCCGTGCAAATCATCCGTCAGCTTACCGG
>JBEBGK010000843.1:0-2328 GCA_040081515.1 Chthoniobacteraceae bacterium | reverse complement strand
CTTGTGGACCTGAAATCAATCACGCCCATCCGCGAATCGTCTGCTTGGCGCGGAGAGGCGGGCGGGATATGGCACGGGGACCATGCAACGACTCGCCAGTAAACATGCCCTGATCACCGGCGCCGGTTCCGGCATCGGACGCGCCATCGCCGAACGCTTTGCCTCGGAGGGGGCGCACGTCTTCATCATGGAACTGAATGACGCCGCCGGGGCGCAGACGGCGGCGGCGATCCGCGCGGCGGGCGGGAACTGCGAGGTGCTCGCGGCGGACGTGAGCGACACGGAGTCGATGCGCGCCGCGTTCGAGCGGGTGCAGCGGCTCGACTTGCTGGTGAACAACGCGGGCATCGCTCACATCGGTAACGTGCTCAGCACAGCCCCGGCGGACATGGACCGGCTCTACGCGGTGAATGTCCGAGGCGTGTATCACGGAATCCATTTCGGCCTGCCAAAGCTGCTCGCCGCAGGGGGCGGGACCATTTTGAACCTCTGCTCGGTCGCGGCGAAACTCGGGATCCCGGATCGCTTCGCGTATTCGATGACGAAGGGCGCGGTGATGAGCATGACGATGAGCGTGGCGCGCGACTTCGTGGACCGGAAGATCCGCTGCAACTGCATCTGCCCCGCGCGCGTTCACACGCCATTCGTGGATGGCTATCTCGCGAGTAATTACGCGGGCAGGGAGGCGGAGATGTTTGCGAAGCTCAGCGCGTGGCAGCCCATCGGGCGGATGGGTCAGCCTGCGGAGATCGCGGCGCTCGCGGCATTCCTGTGCTCGGACGAGGCGGGGTTCATCACCGGCTCCGCCTACGACATCGATGGCGGCGTGACCCTGCTTCGCTGACGCGGCGAATTCAATTCGCGGCGAGCGCCTCGGGCGACATCAGGGAGTTCGTCCGCATGAGGTGCTTGATCTCCTGCGGAGCCATCGCTCGGTCGGCCACGAGCAGTTCGTCGATCGCGGCATGCGTCCTCCCGCCACCGCCGGGACGCGCCCCGAGCCACAGGGTGCCATCGAGTTCGCCGGGAAGCTTCCCGATCACCCGGCGGCCGAGCATCCTCCCCGACAGAGGCTCGAGGCGTCCGTCCACGTAAACCTTCGAGTGCAATTTTCCGGCGCTCTTTCCAGACAGGCCGAAAACGGCGGCGACGTGATGCCACTTCCCATCGCGCATCGGGGTGGTGCCGACCACGGACGCGCTGCCCGTCTGCATCCGGAGTGCACCGAGCACGCCCTCGGCGGGCAGCCGGTTTCCTGCAAATTCCGCCCACGACTGTCCCGCGCGGTTGACCGGCACGGTGACGAACGGCCCGGTGTCGGAAAGCGGACTGTCGCCGGCGATGCGCACCCAGAATGCAACCGTGCGCGCATTGCGGCCGATGGGATTCGGGAGTTTCACGCCGGCGCCGCCCTCGCCCTCGAACAACAGTGCTGCACCCCACTTGCCGCCGGCCCATCGCGGCCCGGCGGGATCCGATTTCCCGATGCCGAGCGACGCATCGCCCGCGAGATTGGAGGATGAGGCGGCGACCGATCCTTCGCCTTCGTCGAAGGACCACCATACGTAGTTCATCGGGCGGACGAGCCGCTCGATTGCGACTTTGCGGGCGAAACGCTGGAATTTGTGTTCGCCATCGCGGACGTCGCCGGCCCCGGCCTTCGCGAAGCGGCGCGCCTGCTTCTCGTTCAGCACGCTCTTCGTCATCAAGTTGCCGCCGGCATCGCGCGGATGCACCTCCACGGCCCCTTTCAACACGAAGACCTCGGCCACGCCGGCATCGTCGGCGGTCATGCTGAATTCCGTCCCGAGATCGACGACCTCGACGGCCGCGCTTGCGACACGAAAGCCAATCGCCTCCGGCGGGACGTTCGCCTTCAGCGTGCCACGATGAAGCTCGGCATCCCACGCGGAGCGGAGTTCGAGCGACACAGGGCCCTCGAGGAGAAGCTGCGCTCCGGAATCGAAGGTTACTTCCGCAAAGCCGGACAGGAGCTCGAGTTTCTGGCCGCGCATGAGTTCATCGCCAGGCGCCGGGCCGGATGCCAGCCACTTGCAGTCCTTCGAGCCGGAGAGGCGCGCGATGGTCTCGACGGCATCCGCCGCGGATTCGAGGCCTTCACCGGTCTGGAAAAAACGGGTGAGCGCGATGCCCGCGATGATGACAGCCGCAGCCGCGAGCGGGCCGAGCCAGCGCCGCCAGCGCGCCGGACGGATCACATTCAACGGCTCCGGCGCGTCGCTCTGCATTTCAGCGGCATACGCAAAGAGGCTGGCGGACATCGCCATCGTGCGGACGTAGAAACGCCTGGCCTCCTCCGAGCAGGAC
>JBEBGK010000082.1:0-9054 GCA_040081515.1 Chthoniobacteraceae bacterium | reverse complement strand
AGCTTCGGCAGGATGCTGAGGTTCACGAAGCTGGGGCTGCGGATTTTCAGCCGGTAGGGCGTGCCGCCGCCTTTGGAGTAAATGTAGAAGCCGAGTTCACCCTTTGGATTTTCCGCGCCGAAATAAACCTCCCCTTCCGGCGCCTTCAGGCCCTCGGTGTGAATGATGAAGTGGTGAATCAGCTCCTCCATCTTCGTCATCACCGACGTCTTCGGCGGCGGATAATTCTTCGGGTCATTCACGTACCACGCGCCACCGGGCATGGTGTCGCAGACCTGACGGAGGATTTTCACGCTCTGCCGGACTTCCTCCATGCGCATCAGATAGCGATCGTAGGAATCGCCGACCGAACCGATCGGCACGTCGAACTCATACTGCTCGTAGCCAAGATACGGCTGGCGCTTGCGGAGGTCGTGATCCACGCCGCTCGCGCGCAGGTTCGGTCCGCTGAGCCCGTAGGAAATGGCGTCCTCTTTCGTAATGGTGCCGATGTCCTTCGTGCGATCGACGAAGATGCGATTCCGCGTGAGCAGCTTGTCCGTCTCATCCACGACCGGCAGCACGCCGTCGCAGAACTTCCGCACCGCATTGAGCAAGCCGTCGGGAAGATCGCGGACCATCCCGCCGATGCGCGTGTAGCTCGTCGTGAAGCGCGCGCCGGTGATTTGCTCCATCAGGTTATAGACGATTTCCCGCTGCTGGAACGTGTAGAGAAAAACGGTCATCGCGCCGGTATCCATCGCGAAACAGCCGAGCCCGAGCATGTGCGCGCTGATGCGCGCCAGTTCGCAGCAGAGGACGCGGATGGCCTGGCCGCGCGGCGGGAGTTCCCAGCCCATGAGCTTTTCCACGGCGAGCGCGTAGGCGATGTTGTTCGCGACCGGCGCGAGATAGTCCAACCGGTCCGTGTATGGGACGAACTGGTTGTAGGTCATGTTCTCCGCGATCTTCTCGTCGCCTCGATGGAGATAGCCGACTTCCGGCGTGGCCTTGGTGATGTATTCGCCGTCCATCTCCAGCACGAGCCGCAGCACGCCGTGCGTCGCCGGATGCGAGGGCCCCATGTTGAGGATGAGCTTCTCGCCCAGTGTGTCACCGGCCAGTTGCGATGCACCCGCCTGGGTCTTCGCGAGGGCATCGGGAATTTCAAACTCAACAGTGCTGGCGGCCATGTGCGTGCGGTTTTTGTGCGGCGGACGATGCGGGCGACGCCCCTGCCGCGCAAGGGAATTTCATTTCGCGAAGCCGGCTGACAGTCCGATGTTCCCACCCTGCGGCTTGCGCCGGTGCGCGAGGAGCGGTTATCCTCACCGCGATCCCATCAGCGTCCCGCAATGTGACCATCCTCCTCGTCATCGCCGCCGCCTTTCTCGCCTTCTCCAACGGCGCGAACGATAATTTCAAGGGAGTAGCATCCCTCTCCGGCAGCCGCACCGTCGGCTACCGCACCGCGCTTTCATGGGCCACGGCGACGACATTCGCCGGTTCGATCTGCTCCATATTCCTCGCACAGACGCTCCTCGTGCGATTCTCCGGCCGGGGCCTCGTGCCGGATTCGCTCGCCGGCTCGGAGCCGTTCATCCTCGCCGTCGGCGTCGGCGCCGCCGTCACCGTCTTCCTCGCCGCCCGCCTCGGCTTTCCGATTTCAACCACGCACGCGCTGACGGGCGGCATTGTCGGCGTCGGCCTGGCCGCCGTCGGTGGAAAAGTGGCATTCGGGGTTCTCGCCAGGCAGTTCCTCCTTCCGCTCATCCTCGGCCCGGTCATCGCGGTCGCACTCGGGGCGCTGATTTACCTGGCATTTCGCTTCGCGCGACTGCGCCTGGGAATCACTAAGGAGACCTGCATCTGCCTCGGCACGGAACAGCGCGTCATTCCCCTGCCCCAGCCCGCCACCGTCCTCCCCGCGCGCAGCAATCCCACGCTCTCCGTAGCGATCGACAGCGGGGAGCACTGCGTGGAGCGGTATGCCGGATCCTTTCTCGGCATCCACTGCCAGCGGGCGATGGACAGTGCTCACGTTCTGAGCGCGGGCGTCGTCAGCTTTGCGCGCGGCTTGAATGACACGCCGAAAATCGCAGCGCTGCTCCTGATCGCGCCGATCCTCGACATCCGTTGGAGCCTGGTGCTCATCGCCACGGCAATGGCATTCGGCGGGCTCATGTGCGGGCGCCGCGTGGCGGAAACGATGAGCCACCGCATCACGGCGATGAATCACAGCCAGGGATTCGCGGCAAACATCGCCACCGGGACCCTCGTCATCCTTGCCAGCACACTCGGCCTGCCGCTCTCGACGACGCATGTCTCCGTGGGCGCCCTGGCCGGCATCGGCGCGATCACACGGCAGGCAAATCCGCGCGCTCTCTCCGGGATCGCGCTTGCCTGGCTGCTGACGCTCCCCTGCGCAGCCGCGCTCAGTGCGACGGCTTACTGGCTGCTCGCGCGCCGCTGATGCGGAGTCCGGTGCCCGGCTGCCACTGCGAAATCCCCATTCGTTGGAGTTGCCCAGCAGGCGGCCGGACGCATACGTTGCCGCCGCTTTGGAGACGCCCGAGACACTCGCCATCATCGCCGGCAATGGAACCTATCCCTTCGCCATGGCGCGCGGAGCGCGGAAGGCGGGGGTGAAGCGCATCGTGGCTGCATCATTCACCGACGAGACGAGCGACAGGCTCGCCGGTGAAGTGGATGAAATCGAATGGCTCCGCGTGGGCCAGCTCGGGAAGCTGCTCGCCTTCCTCGAAAAGAGCGGCGCCCGCCACGCGGTGATGGCCGGACAGATCGCCCCAGCAAATCTCTTCGACCTCCGGCCCGACTTCAAAGCGCTCTTCCTCCTCGCGCGGCTCAAGCAGCGCAACGCCGAGACTATCTTCACCGCCATCGGCGACGAAATGACGAAGATTGGAGTCACGTTGCTGGCGGCGACTTCGTTCATGGATGATCACCTCGCGCCGGCGGGGCTGATCGCCGGTCCGAAGCTGAAAGCCCGCACCGAGGACGATCTGCGCTTTGGGCACTCGATCGCAAAGGAAGTCAGCCGGCTCGACATCGGCCAGACGGTCATCGTGAAGAACGGCACCGTGCTCGCCGTGGAGGCATTCGAGGGGACCAACGAGGCCATCAAACGCGGCGGCGCGCTCGGCGGCGGCGGCGCGGTGATGGTGAAAGTGAGCAAGCCCGGACAGGATCTGCGCTTCGACGTTCCTGTCATCGGCCCGGTCACGGTCGAGACCTGCGGTGCGGCAGGCGTCCGCGTTATCGGCATCGAAGCCGGCCAGACCATCATCCTCGAACAAGAACGAGTGGAGGCGACCGCCGCGCAGCGGAAGATTTCAGTGTTTGGGCTCTAAAGCATGGACAAATCCGAAATCCGAATCGAAGACCGAGCCGGGGCGGAGGGGGGCGGCTCAAATCCGAAATCCGAAATCCGCCTCGGCGTGATTGGCACCGGCAGCATGGGCAAGAATCATGCGCGCATCTTCGCCGCCTTGCCGGGTGCCAGATTCACGGCCGTCTTTGACACGCGAGCAGACGTGGCGCGTGAGATGGCGGCAAATTTTGGCGCGAAGGCCGCTGCCACCATGGACGAGTTTGTCTCGCTCGTGGATGCGGCGACGGTCGCGACGCCGACGGTGACCCATTTCGAGATTGCGAAGACGCTGCTTCAGGCGGGCAAACACGTGCTCGTGGAGAAGCCGTTCACCGAGACTCCCGAGCAGGCGCGCACCCTTTGCGATCTCGCGCACGGGCATGGCGTGGTGCTGCAGGTCGGGCACATCGAGCGCTTCAATCCCGTGATGCCCGCGCTCGAGAAGCGGCTCACCGCTCCGCGTTTCATCGAGGCGACACGGCTCTCGCCTTATCCCGGGCGGAGCCTCGATGTCGGGGTCGTGCTCGATGTGATGATCCACGATCTGGAAATCATCCTGCATCTCGTGCGTTCGCCGTGGGTGCAGGTGGACGCCGTGGGCGTGCCGATTCTCAGCAAGCGCGAAGACATCGCGAACGTGCGCATCCGCTTCGAAAACGGCTGCGTCGCGAACATCACTGCGAGCCGCATCAGCCAGGAAAAAGTGCGGAAGATCCGCGTCTTCCAGCCGGATGCCTATCTGTCACTCGACTACCAAAAGCAGGAGGGCTACCTGCTGCGGCTCGCGGGTGAGGGTGAAAAGGAGAGCACGTTTATCGGGAAAATTCTCGGCCTCGCGACGGATGCGACGATCGTCACGGAGTTCGCCGGGAAGCGAATCGTCCGCGAGCCGGTGGAGATCGAGAAAGACGAGCCGCTCAAGCGGGAACTGGCATCGTTCGTCGAGTGTGCGCGCGCGGGAGCGCAACCCAAGGTCTCCGGCCGACAGGCGACGGCGGCGCTGGAGCTGGCACTTGAGATCACGCGCCAGATCGAGGCAGCCAACGTGAGGCCCGCATGAAGCTCTACGTCGTGGCTGGCGAGGCGAGCGGAGATGCACGCGGCGCTGAACTGATGACGGCGTTGCGCGAGCGACTGCCTGACGTGGAGTTTCTCGGAGCAGGCGGTCGCGAGATGCGTCGGCTGGGAGGCGATGCAATCTTTGACTGGGCCGACGAAGCCGTCGTCGGCCTGTGGGACGTGCTGAAGAATTACGGCTACTTCCGGAGGCAGTTTCACCGGATGCTCGAGGAGATCTCCCGCGTGAAGCCCGACGCGCTGATCACCATCGACTATCCCGGCTTCAACATGCGCCTGGCGAAGGCCGCCAAATCGCGCATGCCGACGCTGCGGACCATTCATTATATTTCACCGCAGGTCTGGGCCTGGCATCGCGGGCGGATTTCGAAGATGGCGAAGTTCCTCGACCTGATGCTGTGCCTCTTTCCCTTCGAACTGCCGCTCTACGAAGGCGCGGGCCTGCGCGCCGTTCTCGTGGGCCATCCGCTGCTCGATTCCCTCGCGGAGAAACTCCCGCCTGCCACCGCATCGCCCGCACCGGCCGCGCCGCTTCCTCGCCCGGGAAAAATGCGCACGCATGAAAGCCAGCTCTCTCTCGGCCTCGACAGCGCAAGCTCCCCTGCCCCACTTCAGCGCGCGGACCGCGACCCTTCCCTCGTCGCCCTCCTCCCGGGCAGCCGCGCGAAGGAGGTCCGCAAGATTTTCCCGGTGATGATCGCCGCCGCCGCGCGCCTCAGGGAAACGCGGCCCGCGCTGCGATTCGAGGCTGCCGCCGCGAGTGAGGCGCTGGCCGTGGAGATGCGCCTCCAACTCGAAATCGCGGGTCATCCGCCGGAATTCTGCGCCGTCTCGCTGCGCACCGCGCACGAGCTCATGCAGCGCGCCGCCGCCGGGATGGTGTGCAGCGGCACGGCCACGCTCGAGAGCACCTTCTTCGGTCTGCCGATGGTCATCCTCTACAAAGTCGCCTGGCTCACTTGGGCCGTCGGCAAATGCCTCGTGAAAATCCCATGGCTCGGCCTGCCAAACGTCCTCGCAGGCCGCGAAATCATCCGCGAATTCCTCCAGGACACCGCCGATCCCGACGCCATCGCCGCGGAACTCCAGCGTCTGCTCGAAGACCCCGCCGCCCGCGAAGCCCAGCAGCGAGCGCAGGCGGAAGTCATCAGCAGTCTCGGCGAGCGCGGCGCGGCGAAGCGGGCCGCGCAGGCGATCGCGACAGCGATGGACCAGCGCGGGGTGTGAAGCAGCCCGTAGCCGCGCTTGTCAAAGCGCGGGCAAATGAACCCAGGATCCGAAAGACGAGCAGAAGTCAGCCCCGCGCTTTGACAAGCGCGGCTACGGTCATCACGCAGTCCACCGCGAACGCGCTACTCGCCCAGCTCCACGTTCCAGTAGGCGAAGTCCACGAAATGCTTCCAGCTATCGTGATGCTCCGCGCCGAAGGTGAGATGCGCGAACGGGCGCCACTTCGGCCGCTCGGGCTTGCGGATGAGATGCATCCGCGCCTCGACCGGCGTGCGGTTGCCCTTGCGCGTATTGCAGGAGATGCACGAGCAGACGATGTTCTCCCAAGTCATCTGCCCGCCGCGATCGCGCGGGAAGACGTGGTCGAGGTTCAAGTCACGGCGCTCAAAAGTGCGGCCGCAGTACTGGCAGGTGTTGCGGTCGCGCTCGAAGATGTTGTGGCGGGTGAACTTCACCTCCTTGCGCGGCATGCGGTCGAAAAGCATGAGCACAATGACGGTGGGCAGGCGGATTCTCATCGAGACCGTCTGCACCATGTGCGGGTCTGGCTGGCGCTGGGAAATGTCGCACCAGCTCTGAAAATCGTGCGTCGAAAAACTGCCATCCTCCGTGTGCACGACCTGCGCATGCCCCTGGCACAGAAGCGAAAAAGCCCTGCGGGCCGAGCAGACGTGAACCGCCTGCCACAGCCTGTTCAGAACGAGGACTGGACGATTGAGGAGCATAGGTGGCTCCGAAGAGTTCGCGGAAGCTACCGAGCGTGCCCCTGCGTGTCAACGGGAGCGCCACAGATCGCACTGCTTCCCGACCGCGACGAAAAATGGAAGTCCCGCCGTCTAGCTTCCGCCGCCGACGGCTTCCGCGTCCAATTCATGCCATCGGCGGATCGTGTCGTATCCCCGTCCCGCCGCGTCCTCGAAATCTTTCGCCATGGACGCGATGGTCACGACGATCTGCTGCCCTGGGATGATGTTCAGGAACGTCACGCTCTGGCGCACCTCTCCCGAGGCGGTCTTGAATTTGAAGATGAACGAGTGCCCCTGCCATCCGTTGACGGGCCACGGATTGGGAACCTGCCCCTCAAGCACGACTGACTCGGCGAGCGCCGGGAGATTACTTCGCGCGCTCCGTTCGTACGCAGCGAGCGCCTCGCCTTCGAATTTCACATCCACCCTGAACGGCGAAAGACGCCACCGCATGTCCGCCTGTCCCAGTTTGGTGAACCGGAAAAGGGGACCACCCTCTCCCGGGAGCAAGTCAGTCTCCGTGTCGAGCGTCAGTGCGTATTTTTTCTCGCCGTCGGCAAAATACGGCCGCGTGATGACGGCGCCCTCCGCTCGCGTGGTGATGAACTGGGGAGTCAGATCCAGCGCGAATGCGGGAACCGCACCCAGGGCGAGGAGGAGGAAGGCTGTGGATTTCATGGGCGTGAGTTTCAGAATTTCGACCAGGCTCCGCGGGTGTAGAGGGCTGCATCGGTGCCGCCCGGAGGTGGATTCGTGGAGAAATTGGTGTCGAAGTTCCATCGACGGAGCGGAGGTGCGTAGATGTTCCCCGTGTCCCATTTCCCGGTGAATACACCGCTCTCGAAAAGCTCCACCATCGATCCGTAGTAGGTGCAACTCTTGCCGGTCCACCTCTCGAGGAAGCGGGGAAAATTGTTGCCGCCGCCGGAGTATCCGTACTGCGCACCCGACGCGGGCTGGTACCCCGAAGGCATGAAGCCCGACATGATCGCCATGTTGTAGGTGGTGTTGCTCGCCACGCGGTTGCTGACGGAGAGGGATGAATTCGCATCGTTCCACGAATTGGAGAGCAACATGACCGCATCGGCCATGATCGCCGCCGGTTTCCGCGTATAGCCGTTCACGGTCGGGCTGTCCGTGTTGGCCGGATTCCCGGTCGCATTCGCAGGAACGCTCGTCGGCGGGGTCGTGCTGCTCGTGCCGGTGTTGTAGTCGCCCTGGACATAGACCGGGTTCTGGCTGGCGATTGAAAGTCCACCCTCCGGCAGGATCCCACCCTTCTGGAGGCGGACGGTCTTCCTATTCGGCGAGGGGCTGGGGCCGCTCGTGGTCACCGGAGTCGTGTCCACGACATAGAGGACGCCGTTGAATCCAGCCGGCCCGCTGGCGCCGAGGGCGGCAGTGAGCTTGGACACATCGATGTTGGCGACATCGACAGTCTTTCCCTCGCGTTGGTCAAAGATCGATGTCTTCCCCGTGAACGCAGTCTGGACGGCGGCGAGTTGCGCAGCGGTGGCGGCGGTGCCGTTCTTCGCGGTGACCGTTGCAATGGTGCCGTTGATCGTCATCACCAGCCCGGCTTTGTTAAACAGGCGGCGCGTCGCAATCTCGGGCGGATCGGTGAATCCAGACTGCGGCATCTCGATGATCTCCCGGTACGTATCATTGTTGGGACTTGCGTCCGACTTGTTGAAGCTCGTCGCCAGGCTTAGACCCATCGGCTCGTAGCGCTGGACTTTCGTCACCTGACTGGACTCCCCGCTGGGAAAGGTCGGGGCGATCTGGGCATTCGGCGACCATCCGCTCCAGGTATTGGCAAATGGCGGGTCCGCCGTCTTCGAATAGCCGCCCACGTAGGAGAGGTTCCCGGTGAAGGTGAGCGTCCCGGAACTGGACGAACTCGCGTAGAGCGTGGAATTTGAATGCACGAGACCACTGACGATCATGGTCGCGGGTTTGTAGAACTCGAGGTCGTGTTCGTAGAAATACATCGCCTGGAAGAGCGGCACCTCCACGTATTGAAACCTGCGCCGCACGCCCGCCTCAACGGGGCTGCCCATCTGGCCCGCGGACTGCACCTTCGTGCTCACGAGGTATGAGGAGGCAAAACCGCGCCATCCCGGGTATTCGGGAAGATTGGTGATGACCCGCTTCGGAGTCGAGGTCGGCGCGCCGTATTCATCGGTCGCCGAGATCTTCAGCGGCCCATTGCTCGCCGTGCTCGCGTAGTTGAATCCCGGCAAGGAAGGACCGGCGAGTCCCGCGCTCGCTTCGGCGGTGGAGATCGGACGGCCGGCGGCAAAGACCCGTTGCTTCCAGATTCCGAATCCGTACTCGACCGCTGCCTCCGCGGCCCGCTGGACGCCGACGTAGTCCCTCGAACGTCCGCTCATCCGGGAAGCGCCATTCGTCGCGAGGAACGATGCGCCGACCAGTCCGCTCACCACCACGACCACCAGAAGCGCGCCGAGGATGGCGCTCCCGCTCCGGGGCTTCATCCGCAAGCGCACCCGGATTCCACAAGTGTGAGGGATTGGATCGATTCTGCGGGGTGGCAACGGTGCATTCATGGCTTTTGGGGGTGCTGGTTATTTCTTTGGACGGAGACGCGAAGGGAGTGCGGTGTTGATC
>JBEBGK010000842.1:0-2332 GCA_040081515.1 Chthoniobacteraceae bacterium | reverse complement strand
CTCCAGTTCCTCGAAGTTGATCTTCGTTTTCATTGCGGTTTCCTCCAAGGATTGTTTTGCGCGCGCTTCACGGATTTCGCTGCGGATGCGATTGAAGGAGTGACCGCGCTTGCTTCACGGATTGCCCCGCCTTGCGTGCAAGGGGTTGGTGTCCTCAACTCATTTCTGGTTTTCCTCTGTCCCGTCATTTCGACGGTTTTGATCGGTCTGTTTGTGTTCATGGCCGCGCATGATGGCTACTTTCTCGCGCAAGGCTGCTCCGTGCGCAGAGCACCTTTTTGCACGCGGCGGTGCAGGATTCGCCCCCATGTTCACCGGCATCCCGCAAAAGAACAAAGCCGTCGCGAAGGTCTATTTCGACGAGCACCTCTCGCACAACGACTACTACACGCAGGGTGAGGTCGAAGTTGGCCGCTGGATCGGTGAGGGCGCGCAACGCCTTGGCCTCACGGAAGGCGCGGCGGTCGAGAGGAAGACGTTCATGGAGCTGTGCGATAATGTCCATCCGCTCACCGGCAAGCTGCTCACCCAGCGCCTCAATGCCGATGGCAACCGACGGGTTTTTTTTGACTTCACGTGCTCGGCTCCGAAGTCGGTTTCCATCATGGCCGTGACGATGGATGACGTGCGCATAACCGAAGCGCATCAGCTCGCCGCGCGCTTCGCGGTGAAGGAACTGGAACGCTTCGCCGCTGCGCGCATCCGCGCGGGCAAAAGCAGTGAGGATCGTGAGACGGGCAATTTTGTCGGCGCGGAGTTTCTACACAACAGCTCGCGCGCACTCGACCCGCAGTTGCACACGCACTTCACGCTTTTCAACTGCTCCTTCGATCCCGCCGAGCAGCGTTGGAAGGCGCTTCAGACTTCGCCGATGTTCGCGGCGATCCGTTACGTCACCGAAGTCTATCGCAACGATCTCGCCGCACGCCTTCACGCGCTCGGTTATGAAACGATCCGCACGCCGGGCGCATTCGAGATCAAGGGCGTGCCGCAGTCACTCTGCGAGCGATTTTCCAAACGCGCCAAGGAGCGCGACGCGATGGTCGCGCAGATGGAACGGGAGCTGGGCCGCAAGATTTCCAACAACGAAGTCGCACATGCCGTTCACAAGACGCGCTCGCGAAAACTGAAGGGCACTTCCACAGCGGAGGTCCGTGAACGGCAACTCGCCCAAGTGTTGCCCTCGGAGATCGCTGCGTTGAAAGCCGTGCGCGATTCAGCAGATGAGTCGCCGAAGCTGTTTGCTGAATTCCAAAGTGTCGCCAACACCGAGGACGCAGCGTTGGATCATGCCACACGCCACGTCTTCGAGCGCCGCTCCGTTGCTCCGCGCGAAGAACTCCTCGAAGCCGCCCTCGTCCAGGGCCGTGGTCGGATCGATCTCCGGAAGCTCAAGGGCAAATTCGATGCCAGCGCAGAGTTTGTACGCGTCGGCAGGGAGGTTTCCACGCGCGAGATTCTGCAAGGGGAACTGCGTTTGATCCGCACGATGAACGAAGGCAAGGATACGCTCGATCCTATCCACCGCGGCTTCATTCCCTCGCAAAAGCTCGAAGAGGATCAGCGCAACGCGATCGCATTTGTTTTGCAAAGCACGGATCGTTTCACCGGCATTCGCGGGCTGGCAGGAACGGGAAAGAGCACCGCACTTTCCGAGCTTGGCCGCGCAATCCACGAGGCAGGATGCAATGGCGTATTCTGTGCGCCGACCGGCTCTGCCTCCGATGTACTCCGCAAGGACGGCTTTGATGCGATCACGCTACAGCGATTGTTCGTCGATCCGCAGTTGCAGGCTGCATTGAATGCGCAAAGCGTGCTCGTGCTCGATGAGGCCGGAGCGGTGGGCGTCGAGGACATGCAACGCCTGTTCTCCCTCGCCATCGGGCGCGGTGCCCGCGTCGTCCTTTCTGGCGACACCGGCCAGCATGCCAGCGTTTCGAGTGGTGATGCGCTGAGGATTTTGGAAGAGCATTCCCGATATTCCTTCGGCCAGCTTTCCACGATCCGACGTCAGCGACGGGCCGATTATTTGCAGGCCGTCACGCTCGCCGCCGAGCGTCAGCCCGCACGTGCATTTGATCGTCTCGATGCAATGGGCGAAGTGATCGAGCAGTCCGTGGGCCTTTGCGAAAGCACAGCCTCCGCGTATCTTGATGCCATCAGTGGAGGCGGCACTGCGCTGATCGTTTCGCCGACGTGGGCGGAGATTGAGGCCGTCACTCGCTCCGTGCGCGAAGCTTTGAAGAAACGAGGCGTGATCGGCGGACAGGAAGTGGCCCGCGGCGTCCTTGATTCGCTTGCATGGACGGAAGCGCAAAAGCGCAGCCTCCAC
>JBEBGK010000841.1:0-2333 GCA_040081515.1 Chthoniobacteraceae bacterium | reverse complement strand
ATCCGGGATCTCGTTGAAGAGCTCGCCGCCCTTGGATTTCCGCCCACCGTCCACGGCGACGAGGCCGTCCAGCATGTTGCACATCAGCCGCCCCTGCACGCAGACAGCCGCGACGATCAGCCCGAGCCACGCCGGCATCCATCCGTTCGCGACCGCCCACAGGACTGCGAAAGCAACGATCGCGAGCAGCACCCCAAAGACCGAGATCCCATTCGGTGACACTCCGGCGCGCACGAGGGCCGACGCAAAACGCCGCACCCATCCAAACGAGCGCGACTTGAGCGGACGCCGATCCGCCGCTTCGGAGTTGGGTGCAAGTTCTGCCATCGGCTCCGTGGTAGCGGATGCTCAGCGTTCTCACAAGCGCGGCAGCGCCGCATCGCTCACTGGAAAATGCCAGCCGCGTTCCGAATCAGCTCCCGGGCGGCAGCATGGCCTTCGCAAACGCGAGCTGCACGACTTCCTCCTGCGGGATGTCCGACGCCAGCACGCACACGACGGTGCCTTCCTGCCAGAAGACTGCGGTCACGCCGTTGGCCTGGTAGATGTGGAATTTGATGCCCTTGTTCTCACGCAGCACGGCACCGGCTGGCAGTTCCGTGGTCTTGCCGGGATACATCTGGCAGAGGAGGATCTGTCCATCTGGGCCGCGGTAGGCGAAGGCGGCGCTCGGGCGGCGGTGGCGCTCCTGCAGGCGGCCGCCGACGAGTTGATACTTCATCATGCCGAGATCGAACACGCGCGTCTGGAATGGAATCCCGCGCTTCGTGAAGAATTCCTCCATTTCCTTCACGTCGTTCGTGTCGAGCTGCATCGTGATCTTCCGCGATTTGTAATCGCGGAAATCCTGCGCGACCGACGCCGGGAAAGTCGGCTGGCGGAGGAACCACACTCCACCGACGATGGCGAGCGCCAGCACCACTGCGGCGATGGCGAGCAGCGGACGAAGCCAGGGCTTTGCGTCCTGCGGAGGCAGCGTCACGATCTTCGGCGTCTCGCTCTCCGAAGCGGTGGCTTCCGCACGGAGGGATTGCAGGATGCTCGCGCGCAAATCCGCCGGGGCCGGCGCTGCGGCGAGTCGCTTGCTGGCGACCTGCTTCGTCCAGCGCAGTGCCTCGTATTCGCGGCGGCAGGCTTCGCAAGTTTCCAGATGGCGCTCCACTTCGCCGCTCATCGCAGCGTCGAGGCGTCCGTCCAGCAGGTTCTGGAGTTCGTCTTTGAAATGGCGGGACGGTGTCGGCATGTCAGTCCTTCAGCCTCCGGATGATGCCCATTTTCCGGGCGTAATCGTGCAATTCCACAAAGAGCATCCGCCGCGCGCGGAACAGCCGTGAGCGCAGCGTGCCGACGGGCGAATTCACGACTGCGGCGGCTTCCTCGTAGGTGAGTCCTTCCACGTCCACCAGCAGCACGGCGGTGCGAAAACTTTCTGGCAGTTTGGCGAGCGCCTCTTTCACTTCGGCGCCCTGCCAGTCGAGTTCGGAGCCGGAGAGCGCGGCGAAATTCGACTCCCATTGCTCGTCGGCGAGCGTGAGTTGGAACGCCTCCTCACGCTCGTCCATCGAGACCATGTCGGGCTCGCGCTGCTCCTTTCGGTATCTGTTGATGAAGACGGAATACAGGATCGTAAACAGCCACGCCTTGCAATTGGTTCCTTCGGTGAAATTCGCGAACGTGCGAAAGGCTCGGAGATAGGTCTCCTGCACGACGTCGTTCGCGTCCTCGGGTCGGCGTGTGAGATGCAGGGCCTTGTTGTAAAGGGCATCCATGAACGGCATCGCGACCGCTTCGAAGCGGGCGGCGGACGTTTCATTTTCGTTCCGGAAGGTGGATGCCATTTCCTGTAGCGAGGTGTTTAGCCGCGCCGCCATTCAGGGCGAGCGACTTATTTTACGATATTTGCGGGAGGCGGGAACTTTTCCGGGGCCGCGATTGTTCAGCCTCTCGTAACGCAAGAACCAACAATCCAAAAACCAACATGAAAATCACATCGCTCCTCACCCCTCGCTCCACTGGAAAATTCGCGGCGCTCTGCCTCGCGACGCTCCTCGGCAGCATCGCCGCCACGCGCGCCGACGAATATCAGACCCGCGTCGTCACCAGCGGCCTGCATCGCCCGACGGGCATCGCCATCCGCGGGAACAACACCATCTACTTCACCGAGGTCCCCACTCCGGGCGTCGGCGGTGGATCGAACGCAGTGAAACAACTCGAACTCCGCTGGAACCAGATCACCACGCTGCATGTGGGCGAACCCGAGCCCACGAACATCGCGCTCGATCGCGACGGCTCGCTTTATTGGACCTGCAAATCCGCCGGCGTGATCCTGAAGC
>JBEBGK010000840.1:0-2338 GCA_040081515.1 Chthoniobacteraceae bacterium | reverse complement strand
GCTCCCTCCGTGGTTCCAGCCGAGGCACGATGAGCACGCGCTCCGGGAATTCATCCACGCCCTGCCAGGCGGCTTCCGCTGGGCGGTGGAATTCCGCGACCACACGTGGCATTTCCCCCGCATCGTCCACCTGCTCGATCAGCACCGCGTCGCCTGGGTCTGGAACGATCTCTCGACACTCGAGCAGGCGGATGCTGCCGCGTTTGGCTTCTGGCCGCGGACGACGGATTTTGCGCTCGTGCGGCTGATGGGCGACCCGGCGACGAAATACCATCCGGAGGGCGGTCACGTGCATCACTACCGGGAGGTCATGTGGCCGCGCGCGCAGTCGCTGGACAATTGGGCGGTGAAGATCCGGCAGGAGCTGCCAGATCTGCGCGACGTGTTCATTTTCACGAACAACCATTTCGAGGGATTCTCGCCGCACACGGCGCAGCAGATCGCCGCGCGGCTCGGCATCGGCGTGAAGCTCCCCGGAGCCGCGGATCTGCATCCCGATGCGGACCCGGGCCAGATGCGGCTTTGGGAGTGATCCGGCTGCCGCGTACTCTTTGCTTTCCGGTGCGCCTCCGTCGCGCCTAGTCTGGCGGCATGGCTGAAGTCCAACGATCCCAGCATTCAGGCGAAATGACGGAGACTTTCCTGCAATTCATCCTGATGCAGACCCAGCAGGCGCTGCTGGCGCTCGGCAGGCACCCGAGCCGCCCTGCCGGCGCGCCGCCACCAAACCTGCAGCTCGGCAAGGTGTTCATCGACCACCTCACGATGCTCCGGGCGAAGACGCAGGGGAACCTGAACGGCGACGAGCAGAGCGCGCTGAACAACGCGATCGCGCATCTTCAGAATGCATACGTGGAAGCCACGAAGGGCCCGGGAGGTGCGGCGTGAGCGCGCGGCCGGAGTTCCGCGTGGGAACGGTGACCTTCGGCGGGCGCGCCCCAGTTTTCATTCTCGGGCCGTGTGTCATCGAGTCCGAGGAGTTCGTCTGGAAAATGGCGCGGGCGCTTCGCGACATCTGCCGCGAAGCCGGTGCGCAGTTCATTTTCAAGGCGAGCTACGACAAGGCGAACCGCACCTCCGTGAAGAGCTACCGCGGGATGAGCCTGAAGGATGGCTGCGGCATCCTGGCGGCAATCGGGCGCGAACTCGGTGTGCCGGTCACCACCGATGTGCACTCGCCCGAGGATGCCCGGGTCGCGGCGGAATTCATCGACCTGCTGCAAATCCCGGCCTTCCTGTGCCGGCAGACGGATCTCATCCAGGCTGCGGCGGAGACGGGGCGCGCGGTGAATGTGAAGAAGGGCCAGTTTCTCGCGCCGTGGGATGTGAAGAACATCGCGGAAAAGGTCCGGGCTTTCGGCTGCGAGCGTTTCTTTTTTACCGAGCGGGGAACGACCTTCGGCTACAACAATCTCGTCGCGGACATGCGCTCGCTTTACTGGATGCGCGAACTCGGTTTCCTCGCGGTCTTTGACGCAACCCACAGCGTCCAGCGCCCCGGGGGTGCCGGCGACCGGACGGGCGGCGACGGGGTGCTCGCCCCGGTGCTTGCGCGCGCGGCGGTCGCGGCAGGTTGCGACGGTGTATTCATCGAGACGCACGAGGATCCCGCGCGGGCGCTGAGCGACGGGCCGAACCAGATTCCGCTGGCGCAAGTTCCCGCGCTGCTCAAGACTCTGCTCCAAATCCATGAGATCGTTTCCTAAGTCCCCCATGATGCTCCTGGTGGCGGTCGCCGGCCTGCTCCACATGGCTGCGACCAAGGGGGACCCGAAGAAGGAACCGGGCGCGGCTGGCTCCCCGAAACCCGCGGCGACCCAGCAGCCCGCGAAGGCGGAGGCCGCGAAAGACCGGCTCGACCTGCCGGTGCCAAAAGGCCAGCCGCAGAAGGGCCTGAAAATCCCGATCTACGATCCCGAGTCCGGCCGGCTGCAGATGAACTTCGAAATCGGGGTCGCCACGTGGATTGATAACGACAACATCAAGATGGGTGGCCTTCGGATCCAGACCTTCAAGCGGGACGGCGCGAGTGAACTCGACATCGAGCTGCCGGAGTCGCTTTTCAACGTGAAGTCGAGGGAGGTCACCTCGGAAGGCCGCGTTTCGCTCAAGCGCGAGGACTTCGAGATCACCGGGGAAAAGCTGACGTTCAACACGGAGACGAAGACGGGCAGATTTGCCGGCGGCGTCCGGATGCTCATTTACAATCTCGGCACCGGCACCGGCGCGGATCCGGCCGACGCCCCCGCCCCTGCCCCCGATGCAGAACCCAAGCCTGTGAAGGAGGAGAAGAAATGACACGCCGCCAGATGCTCGCACTTTTCGCCGCCCTGCCGGC
>JBEBGK010000839.1:0-2345 GCA_040081515.1 Chthoniobacteraceae bacterium | reverse complement strand
ACCGCGTTGAACTCCCGCTGCGCGAGACCACCTACAAATGGTCCGGCGGAAATTCCGTGACCGTGTTCGACAGCACGATCGTTCGCGTCGAAACGGATGCGGGCATCGTCGGCCACGGCGAGGTCTGCCCGCTCGGTCCGTTCTATCTCCCGGCGTATGCCGATGGCGTCCGCGCGGGACTGCGCGAACTCGGGCCGCATCTCATCGGCTGGGATCCCCGCGAACTGGGGAAGCTCAACCACCGCATGGACGCCGCGCTAAAGGGCCATCCGTATGTGAAGTCGGGCATCGACATCGCGTGCTGGGACATCCTCGGGCTGGCGACAGGGCTGCCGGTTTGTGCGCTGATGGGCGGGCGCTTCGGCGACAGCGTGCGGCTTTACCGCGCGATTTCGCAGGAATCGCCGGAGGAAATGGCAGCGAAGGTGGCGGGCTACCGGGCGGAGGGCTATACGCGTTTTCAACTCAAGGTCGGCGGCGATCCGGACACGGACATCGCGCGCATCTTTGCGGTCGCCGCAAAGCTTCAGCCCGGCGACCGTCTCGTCGCCGACGCGAACACCGGCTGGGTGCAGCACGAGGCCGTGCGTGTGGCGAAAGCCGTGCGGGATGTGGATGTCTACATCGAGCAGCCGTGCGTCACTTATGAGGAATGCCTGGCCGTGCGCCGACAGTGCGCGCATCCCTTTGTGCTCGATGAGAACATCGACTCGCTCGACATGCTGCTGCGCGCAAAGGCCGACCTCGCGATGGACGTGGTGAATTTGAAAATCAGCAAGCTCGGCGGTCTCACGAAAATCAAACAGGCCCGGGATCTCTGCGTGAGCATGGGGATTGCCATGACGCTGGAAGACACTTGGGGCGGTGACATCGCCACCGCCGCGATTGCGCATCTTGCGCACAGCACGCCCGAGGAGTTCCGGTTCACGAGCACGGACTTCAACAGCTACGTCACCGTCCCGACCGCGGACGGTGCGCCGCAGCGCGTGAACGGCTTCATGGCCGCGGGCACCAAGCCCGGGCTCGGCGTTACGCCGAAGATGAGTGTGCTCGGAGAGCCCGTGGTCGTCGTCGGTTGAATCGGCGGCGCGCATCTCCGCTTCCGTCCGGCACGGCGATGGCGTGGCACTTTCGGCGAGGCGCGGCGGAAAGCGCGGCCGTCCGCCTGCAATCGACAAGCATTCCGGCGGCGGCATAGTGCGCGCTTTCCACCATGGCTGCTACCGTCCAACGCCCCGCTCTCATCGTCGCCGACCGCTGGCGCGAATACGCACTCCTCGACTGCGGCGACGGCATGAAGCAAGAGCGCTGGGGCGACTACACGCTCGTCCGCCCCGACCCGCAGATCATCTGGCCCCGCCACGGGCAGGCGGCCGGCATGCGATGGGAAAATTGGGACGCTCTTTACCATCGCAGCGAGCAGGGTGGGGGAAAGTGGGAATTCCGCCGCACGCTGCCCGAACACTGGAAGATCGCCTACGAACCGCTCGGGCTGACTTTCAAAATCCGCCCCACGTCCTTCAAGCACACCGGACTCTTCCCCGAGCAGGCCGTGAACTGGGACTGGTTCTCCGCGAAGATTGCAGTCGCGCGCGCCGCCGGTCGCGAAGTGAATGTGCTGAACCTCTTCGGCTACTCCGGCGCCGCCACCGTCGCCGCCGCGAAAGCCGGCGCGAGAGTCTGCCACGTCGATGCCGCCGAGGGCATGGTGAAGTGGTGCCGCGAAAATGCCGCCCTCAGCGGTCTCGCCGACGCCCCCGTCCGCTACATCGCCGACGACTGCCTGAAATTCGTCCGCCGCGAGCAGAAGCGCGGGCGCACCTACGACGCCATCATCATGGACCCGCCCACCTTTGGGCGCGGCGCCACCGGCGAGACGTGGAAACTCGAGGACCACCTGTGGGAACTCCTCACCGAATGCCGCGCCCTTCTCGTCGCGCGTCCGCTCTTCTTCCTCATCAACGCCTACACCGCGCGCCTCTCGCCCACGGTTGTCGCCAATCTCCTCGCCGAACTTTTCGCCGGTCGCGGCGGCACGATCACCGCCGGAGAAGTCGGCATCCCGATCCAGCGCGACGGCAAAGTCCTCCCGTGCGGCATCTACGGCCGTTGGGAGAGCTGAGCTAAAGCGTTGCTCCCGGCCTTGGCTTCGCCGAGCCCGGAGTAGAGCCTGGTCAAGTCCCGGAGCGGGCCAGGGTCATTCGGGCTCAGAGTCGACGCGGTTTCGTATTCGCGAGCGGCGAGCCGCAACCGATCCCCGATCCGAATCGCCCGCAGCTCACGCCGGAGATCCTCGATTTTCGGACACGGCGCGTCGCCTTCGGCAAGCCGGAGCCACTCTCCTC
>JBEBGK010000838.1:0-2348 GCA_040081515.1 Chthoniobacteraceae bacterium | reverse complement strand
AGCCTCCTCGACGAAGTGAAGCGCTCCTGTTGAAGGCGGCGGTGTTCCTCGAGGAAATTGCGGTAGGCCTTCGCGTGGCGTGGCGGGCGCTCGGCGTAGTCGCCGAGGATGTCGTCCGAAAAGAGAAACTGCGTGTCGCATCCGCTGCCGGAGCCGAGGGACATGAGGATGAGCGTGGTCCGCGAGCAGAGGAAACGCGCGAGGTTGTGCGGGACGACCTCGAGTTCCGCCGCGTAGGCGCCGGCATTTTCCAGCTCCTTCATGCGGCGGTAGAGCAGGCCGGCTTCCTCGACGGTCTTGCCGATGGCGCGGTAGCCGGTCCATGTGACGTGACGCGGGACCATCCCGAGATGTCCGACGACGGGGAGGCCTTCGCGCGCCATCGCCTCGATGATGAACGGACTCGCGGAGCAGTAGACGGAGCTGGCGCCGAGTTCGAGGGCGCGGAAGCCGACGCGGATGGCTTCCTCGGGCGAGGCCAGCCCGTGCGGGGTGGCCGCGGAGAGGAAGCTGTGCGGAGCCGCGGCGGCGAGAAGCGGCAGGCGCGCCTGCGCCTCGGGCGAGTCGAAGCTGCAGCTCATCAGATCGACGCCCGCCTGTTCCGCCGCGGCTGCCTCCTCCGGGGATTTCACGTGGATGTGAGTGAGGCAGCGCCTGCCCTTGAGCTGCCGGAGATCGTGGACGGTGTATTTTTTTTGCGGTCGGAGCATCAGGTCGGATGGACTACAAAGTTCCGCGCGCCGGCTCAATCATCATTGGTGGCGGCTTGCGTCCGGATCGTTCTGGTTGCGGATTGGCGATCGCGGATTTACCACCGTCGGGTGGCTGAGCCTGAATCCACCAGTAAGTCTCCCGATCCCGTCGCGATTGCACTCGCGGAGGATGTCGGCAGTGGCGATTTGACGTGCCGCTATTTCGTGGATGCGGCGCAGCAGGGGAAGGCGCGGATTTTTGCGAAGCAGGAATGTGTGCTGGCCGGAGTGGTGCCAGCGGCGAGGGCGTTTGCGCTGGTGGATCCGTCACTGAAGGTGGAAATCGTCCGCGCGGATGGATCGGCCCTGAAGGCCGGGGAGACGGCGGTGGAGATTTCGGGCGCGCTCCGGGGCATTCTCACGGCGGAGCGGACGGCGTTGAATTTCATCCAGCAGCTCAGCGGCGTGGCCACGCTCACGCGCCGCTATGTGGAGGCGGTGAAGCCGCATCGCGCGGTGATTCTGGACACGCGCAAGACTACGCCCGGACTGCGCGCCCTGGAAAAGGCGGCGGTCGTCGCGGGCGGCGGGCGGAATCACCGGTTCGGCCTCTTCGACATGGTGATGGTGAAGGACAACCATCTCGCTGCGGGGACGACGGTCGCGCGATTGCAAGAGGCAATCCGGCGCTTCGGCGCGGAGAATCCCGGCGTGCGCGTGGAAGTGGAGGCTGACCGGCTCGATCAGGTGCGGGACTTTCTCGAAATCGAGGGAATCGACGTGATCCTGCTCGATAACATGACGCCCGCGCAGATCGCCGACGCGGTGAAGCTGCGTGGCGAACGCCTGGTGAAGCTCGAGGCGAGCGGCGGTGTGAATCTGGACACGGTGAATGCCATCGCCGCGGCGGGGCCGGATTTCATCAGCGTCGGCGCGCTCACGCACTCGGCGCCGGCGGTGGATTTTTCCCTCGAGCTGACCCGGGCATGAACCCGCCGGATGGAGGCCACGCCGGGTCGCCAGACGCCCGTTTGCTGCGGCTGCTTCGCGAGGCGGAGACCCATTTTCCGGCGGGCGAACTCGCCGCTGAACTCGGTGTGCCCGAGCCTGCGCTCGAGGCGAGCCTCGCCGGGCTTCGGGAGGCTGGCTTCGACATCGAGGATCGGCCGGGCGAGGGATACCGGTTGATCGGTTCGCCGGATCGCCTCATCGCGGATGATTTGCATTCCCGGCTGGGCGGGTGCGAACTCGCGAGGGAGATCCTGGTTTTCGAGGAGACCACCTCGACGAATGACGTCGCCGCGCGGCTCGGTCGCGAAGGGCACGCGGGCGGCGTGGCTGTCTTTGCCGAGCGCCAGACATCCGGGCGCGGGCGATTCGGGCGGCGCTGGGAATCAACGGCGCGCGAAGGGCTGTGGTTCTCGCTCCTGCTCCGGCCCGGCTGGCCGGCGTCGCAGTGGGTGCGGCTCACGACTTGGGCTGGAGTCGCTGTCGCCGGTGCGATCGAGCGGGTGGCCGGCCAGTCCGCGAAGATCAAGTGGCCGAACGACGTGCTCGTCGATGGCAGGAAGGTCGCGGGCATTCTCACCGAATGCTCCACCGACAGTTCCGGGCGCATGTTTGCGGTGGTGGGGATCGGCCTGAACGTCTCCTGGT
>JBEBGK010000837.1:0-2351 GCA_040081515.1 Chthoniobacteraceae bacterium | reverse complement strand
CGCCGCGGGCGAGGTGCTCCGCCGTGAAGTGCGGCCTACCGGCGGCGAGACCGCTCCCGGCCAGCCGTGGGCGCATGCGATGCGTGCGCTCGCGCAGGAACTCGGCCCGACGCTGCCCGTCGGAATCTCCGCGCCCGGCCTCGCCTCGCGCGACCGCCGCTGCATCTCATTTCTCCCGCAGCGTCTTCCCGGTCTCGAGGGGCTCGATTGGACCGCATGGCTCGGCCGCGAGCGCCTCGCGCCCGTGACGAACGACGCGCACTCCTCGCTCCTCGGCGAAGCGTGGATCGGTGCAGCGCGCGGCTTGTCGAATGTCGCGCTGTTCACGCTCGGCACCGGTGTCGGCGGCGCGGCGATGGTCGATGGCCGCTTGCTGCGCGGGCACATCGGGCGCGCGGGACACCTCGGCCATCTCAGCCTCGATATCCACGGCCCGCCGAGCATCTGCCGCACACCGGGCGCGCTGGAGGATTGCATCGGCAACCACAACATCCGCGAGCGCACCGGCGGACGCTTTGCCACCACGCACGAACTCGTCGCCGCATTCCAAGCCGGCGATCCCGCGGCGCGTGAAGCCTGGCTGAAATCCATCCGCGCCCTCGCATGCGCCGTGGCCTCCGCGATCAACGTCCTCGACCCCGAGGTCATCGTGATCGGTGGCGGCATCGCACTCGCAGGTGACGCGCTCTTTGGACCGCTCGCCGCGGAACTCGACTCCATCGAGTGGCGCCCCGGCGGCCACGCCGTGAAGCTCCTCCCCGCCGCCCTCGGCGAATGGGCCGGCGCCATCGGCGCAGCCCGCGAAGCTTTCCTCGCCAATCCCTGACCTCCCCAGCCATTCTCCCGCCGCGATGACACCCGCTGCCGATTACCTCGCGAAATGCCGCACGCTCACCGACGCCGTCGAGCGTCAGCTCCCGGCGATCCAGCAGGCCGCGCAGTGGTTTGCCGACACGATCCTCGCGGGCCGCATGGTGCATGTCTTCGGCAGCGGTCACTCGCGCATCCTCGTCGAGGAAATGTGGCCGCGTTACGGCTCCTTCCCCGGCTTCAATCCGATCGTCGAACTCTCGCTCACCTTCCACAACCTCGTCGTCGGCGCGAACGGCCAGCGGCAGGCGATGTTCCTCGAAAACGTGAGCGGCCTCGCCGAGCGCATCCTGCGCAACTTCGACCTCTCGCCGCAGGATTCCGCGCTCGTGGTTTCATCGTCCGGCTGCAACGTCGTCCCCGTCGAGATCGCCGAGCAGTTCAAAAAACGCGGCGTCCGCGTAGTGGCGATCATCTCCCGCGCGCACAGCGAAGCGAGCACCCCGCGCCGCGCTGACGGGCGCAAGCTGCAGGACTTCGCCGACCTCACGCTCGATACCGGCGCACCCGTCGGCGACGCGATGGTGCGCGTGCCCGGCCTCGACACACCCGTCGCACCCGGCTCCACCGTCGGCGGCTGTCTGCTGGTGAATGGCATCAAGGCCGAGGTCGCCGCGCGCCTCACCGCCGCAGGCCATCCGCCGAAGGTACTCACCGCCGGCGCAGTTGTCGGCGCCGAACGGGCCACCGCGCTTTTCGAATCCGCCTACGACGAACACGCCCGCCGTCTCGCGAAGCTCTACGAAAAGATCGGCGCCTGAACGCGCCACCAGTTTTCACAGCAGATCCTCCTTATCCCTCCCACCATCCATGGCCGCCAAGAAGCCCGCGAAAAAAAACACGCCAAAATCCGCGAAACCAAAAAAGCCCGCGAAGAAAGTCGCGCGCCCCGGCAAAGTCGAGGTCGCGCCTCCACCACCGCCGCCGGTCCTGCGCTTCAAGCCGCTCGCCGGTTGCAAAGTGCTCGCCACCGCCCGGCGCGATGCGGGCTTCTCCGAAATCAAGAGCGTGTCCTCCGACCGCGTGAAGCTCCGCTTCTACACGGACGTGGTGAACTTCGTGGAGGCCGAGGCGCCAGCGGATCAGATCGGCCATCCGCCGCTGCCGAGCCAGACGCGCGTGTTCCATTCGCAGGATGGCCTGGTGCGTTACGGCCGCATCGTCGCGCCGAAGCAGACGCTCGGGCCGATGCGCACCTACCTCGTGCATTTCCCCGGCGCGACGGCGCTCACCGAGATGCGCGAGGATGCATTCCAGGTCCGTTCGTATCTCCCCGGCGATGATCCGGCGGTCGTGCTCGCGGAACTTGCGCAGGAAACGCCGTTCTTTTTCCAGCAGCGCGCCGATTTGCTCCGCGAACTGCTCAAGCAAAAGGAAGTGCCCGGCGGCTACAAAGCCGACGACTATGCGAGCGAGCGCGTGAACGCCACCGCGCCGGACGGCACGAAAGTGCCGATCTCGCTCGTGTACAAAAAGGGACT
>JBEBGK010000836.1:0-2353 GCA_040081515.1 Chthoniobacteraceae bacterium | reverse complement strand
GCCGGTGAGGTTCTGCCGCTCATTGGACCGCGCCGGCGGCATGGGCGTGCCTTCACCGCGGAAGAACCGGGGGCGCGGCGCGCGCGGACGCGGGTCGCGGCTCGTGAAAAAGGAAACATCGAGCGACTTCGCCGGCGTCGCGACCGTGAACGTGAATGCGGGCCATTGATTCTCCCGCACATCGGTGACGGTGAGTCGCGATTCGTTCGCGCTCACGCGCTCGACCCTCGCGCCGGTCGCCTCGATCGTGAGTGCGGCGTCGCTCTTGAAAGCGACCGTTACGGTCTCGGGCTCGGGCGTGTAGTCGAGCTTCGAGAGCGGCTGAGTCGCGGGGATAAGCATTTGCCAGAGATCGAGCTGGCCGCTTAACTTGAGCTGACCGTGCTCGGCGATCGTTGCCCAAAATGCAGCGTGCCGTCCGGTGCCGCGCGTGAACTCGCGGGCTGCTGTAAAGTCGGGATGCGGGAGCCAGGCCTTCAGCCGAGTGTCGCCAGCGCCAATAAGGCAGTCTGCGGCGACGCCGGACAGATCGTGAGATACATCGAGAGCGGGTTTCTTGCTCAACCCAGCGAGGGTCAAAGCGTAATTGACAGCGCTCGTGCGCGACTCGGTCTCGACGAAAACGTCCCAATCACCGGCGTGCAGATCCCTCACCGCGACCGGCCTGCGCGGCTGCTTGATCTGCATTTTTACCACTGCATACGGAGGGCGAATCGTTTCAAGAGGATCTGCAGCGGAGACGTAGCGGCCCGCCTCGATGCGAAACTTGGAGGCACTATCTCGCCACGCATTTTGGTCATACGGACGATCAAACGCGATCCTCGTTTCCGTTTCACTTTCGGGCCACGCGAACACCGGCAAGGGCACGGCTTCATCCGTATAGCTGATTTTGAAAATGCGCCCCTCGCCCTTCGGGCCGTTGCCCCAGTCGGGCTTGCCGGTGTGGCAGCAGACGACGAGGTCGCCTTTCGGGGAAATCGCGCAGTCCACCACGAGCAGCCCGCAGCGCGCGATGAGTTGCGTCTGCGCGACGTAGCCGGCGGCGGTCTTTGCGAGCTTCGTGCGCCACAGTTTGCCGCGCGATTCACCGGTGACGATTGCATCGCCCTCCCACCACTCGGGACCGAATCGACCACGACCCGGCGCGGGGCCATTGAAGCGAAAGCCGCACGTGCTCTGATGCTGCGGCGCGAAGTCCCACACACTCGGCTCGTCCACGACGTCGGGCAGTTCCTTCGGATGTCGCGGGGGAAAGCCGTAGTGCCGGCCCGGCTGGATGTGCAGCAGTTCATCGAAAGGATTCCCATTCGGCACCCATGTTGCGCCCTCCTGGTCGGTGCCGAAGAGGTCGCCATGCTTGTTGAATTGCAGCGACATGATGTAGCGTAGGCCGCTCGCGAGTTGCTCGACTTTGCCATCCGCTCCGAAGCGCAGGAGGCAGCCGCGTCGCTTGTCCGTCGAGTAATGCGACACGCCCTGCTTGTCTTTCCAGTACGGGTTGCTGAAGCCCGCATTGCCCATCGTCACGTAGAGCGCGCCGTCGGGGCCGAATGCGATCGCCATCGAGCTGTCCACACGGCGGTGGGCGAGATACGGCGCCTTCACGAGTTCCGGATCGTCGAAGCCCTGCACGACCGTCTCGCGTTTGTCCGGCACGCCGTCGCCGTCCGTGTCGCGGAAGCGCACCACTTCATCCGCGAGCACCGTGTAGAAATCGCCGTCCTTCACCGCGACGCCGAGCGGATAGTTCGCGCTCGGTTCGGATGAGAAAGTGTCCACCTTGTCCTCCAGCCCATCGGCATCCGTGTCGCGCAGCAGGTGGAAGCGTCCGTCGTATCCGCCTGCGAAGAGGCGTCCGTCCGGCGCATACTCGATGTTGTTCAGGCTCGTGAGCTTCACCGGCAGCTCGCGCACGGTGAAGCCGGGCACGAGCATCTGCAGCGTCGTCTGCGGAGTCGCGGCAAAAGGCGGCTCCGGCTGCTTGTCCGGCACGGGAGGAATGGGCGGCTCGGCGGCGAATGCGGTGGCGGCGAGGAGAATGAACGCGATGAGTTTCATGGGTGGGAAATCGGGGGTTCGGTCGGATGGCAGAGGGATTGAAATTTCGCCGCCGCGTCGCTCACGAGGAAGGATTTTCCGTCAGGGCACCGAGCGCGACAGAGTCATCCTCGTAAAGCCAGCGGCTCATTGCGCTGCCGATGCGTGGCCATTCGTGGTCGAGCATCGAGAACCACGCGGTGTCGCGGTTTCTGCCCTTCACCATCATGTGCTGGCGGAAGATGCCTTCGAAGGTGAATCCGAGCCGTTCCGCGGCGCGCTGGCTGCGTTCGTTCAGCGCGTCGCATTTCCACTC
>JBEBGK010000081.1:0-9139 GCA_040081515.1 Chthoniobacteraceae bacterium | reverse complement strand
ACACGGGAGCGAGCGGGACGCTGAACTTCGCGGCTGGGGTGGGTGCAGTGACGTTGACGGTGCCGATCGGCGTGACCAACGACACGCTCTTCGAGGCGAGCGAGCAGTTCGTGGTGAACCTGAGCAACGCGACCAACGCGGTGATCGCGGACGCGCAGGGAGTGGCGACGATCCTCGATGACGGGACGGGCCCCGGCGGGACGGATAATGACACGCCTACGCTGGCGGTGAGCGACGTGACCGTGCTGGAAGGGACGGACCCATATGCGGTGTTCACGGTGTCGCTGTCGAACCCGTCCACTACGCCGGTGACCTTCAGCCTCGCGCTCACGGACGGCAGCGCGACGGGAGCGGATTACGGCCCCGGCCTTGAAGTATCCACGGATGGCGGGCTGACATGGGTGCCCGGCAACAGTGCGACGTTCGTGCCGCTGGCGACGAGCGTGCTGGTGCGGACGCCAATCGCGGACGACATCCTGAACGAGGTCGCCGAGACGTTCACGCTGACGGCGACCGTCACCGCAGGGACTACCATCAACCCGGCGGACAACGGCACCGGGACCATCAACGACCTCGATAACTCGCTCGGCGGCGCGGTGTATGTCGATGCGAACAACAACGGCACCTTCGATCCCGGCGAGACTCCCGTGAGTGGCGCGACCGTCACGCTCACCGGCACCAATGATCTCGGCGCACCGGTCAGCCTCACCCAACTCACCGATGCATTCGGTGCCTACGACTTCACGAATCTGCGACCCGGAACCTATACCCTGACGCAGACGCAGCCCGGCGGGCTCCTCGACGGCAGGGACGCGGTGGGAAATCTCGGCGGCACGCTTGGAAATGACGTCTTGTCGGGCATCACCACACTCGCGAGCCAGACGGGGACGGGCTACAACTTCGCCGAACTGCAGCCCGCGTCGATCAGCGGACTCGTCTTCCAGGATTTCAATCTCGACGGTTCGTTCAACGGGCCCGACTCCGGCATCGTCGGCGTGACCGTGACGCTCACCGGAACCGACGATCTCGGCGGCGCGGTGACCCTCGTCACGGCGACAAATCCCGCCGGGCTGTATTCGTTCGGCAATCTGCGCCCGGGCACCTACGCGGTCACCGAGACGCAGCCCGCCGGGCTTGCGGACGGAGCCGACACCGTGGGCAGCACGGGTGGCGTCAATGCCGTGAATGATCTCATCAGCGGGATCGTCATCGGCTCCGGGAGCAACGGGACGGGATACACCTTTGCGGAAATCTTCCCGTTTGACCCTGTGAAGACCATCGCCTCGACGAGCAATCCCGGGACGGCGGGCTCGAATCTCAGCATCGGCGAAGTCGTGCGCTACCGCATCGTCGTCGCGCTTCCCGATGGGACCCTGCCCAGCCTCGTCCTCCAGGATCAGCTCCCGGCCGGGCTCACATTCCTGAACGACGGCACGGTCAGCGTCTCGCTCATCTCGCTCAGCGGCAGTGCGGTCACATCGAGCACGCTTGCAGGTCCGGGCCTTGGCGGCACGAATCCCTCCGCGGCGCCGACGTTCCTGCTGCCCGGTTCGGCAATCTCCGCCATCCTCGGCGCCGATGTGGACGTCTATGGCAGCGGCACGCATGTGTTCTTCTCGCTCGGCGACGTCACGAACACCGAAACCGGTGTCGCCGGCGGCCAGTTCGCCGTGATCGAGTTCAACGCGCGCGTGGAGAACATCCCGTCGAACCGCCTCGGCGCGCCGCTCGACAACACCTTCCGCCCGCTCTTCGACCTCGACTCGAACGGCACGCCCGATGTGCCACCCGGCGGCATCATCTCCAACCCGGCAACCGCCGCCGTCGCCGAGCCCGTCCTGTTCCTCGACAAGCAGCTTGTCAGCGGCTCGCCCACCCCGCGGCAGAACGACATCCTCACCTTCACCGTCACGATCGGGCACGCCACCGGCAGCAACGCCACGGCGTGGGAGGCGGTCTTCTCCGACCTCCTGCCGAAGGGCCTGGAACTCCAGAGCATCACGACCAGCGCGACCGGCGGCGCGGTCGTCACGCTGGCGGCGACATCGGATGCGAATGGCGCGCTCAGCGGCGAGTTCGACATCCCGGTGGGCGGCCAGATCGTCATCACCTATCGGGTGAAGGTGAACGTCCTCCCCGGTGCCGGCGTCACGCTGGTGAACGCCGCCGACGTCACGTGGACCAGCCTTTCCGGAAATTCCCCGGACGAGCGCGGCTCCGGCGACAGCCTCTTCGGCGGCGGCGGGCTGCGGGACTACGAGCAGCGCGATGAAGTCGTTGTGAAGCCCTTCACGTTCGCCTTCGATTCATTCAACAACTTCTTCGGCAGCGGCCGTGCGCAGGCGATGCAATACGGCGTCAGCAGCCCGGACATTTACCGCCTGCCCCTGCTCCCGCTCGCGCCGATCTACAGCGGTGAAGCCGACCCGGGATCGACGCTCGTCGTCACGCTTTACAACACGAAGGGCGACATCATCGGCACGCAGACCGTCGTGGTGGATGCCGGTGGCAACTGGATGACGAGCTTCCCGACGAGCGTGATTCGCGACTATCCGAACAGCGTCCACATCTCGCAATCGAGCGCCTTCTACAGCCTGTCCGATCCGCACGGGCACAACCTGCGCACCTACTACACACCCGCCTTGAGCGCCGGCCATTTCATGTTCCAGGAATTGCGCATGATCGCCGAAGGCGGCTCCACTCCGCTGCTCGGTGAACTCGGCCTCCGCAATCCGCTCCGGCTCGGCGCCGTGAAATTCGGCGGCGAACTCCTGCCGGCCCAAGGCGTGCCGGGCGGATACTGACCGACATTTTCCCCGCGCGGATCGCGTGCGCGAGTTGTGAACAGACTCACCCCGCACGCGGGCACGTCACATCGCGTCCACGCCGCGGGCGGTGCAGCTCTGACATCTATGGGTGCCGAAGATCTCAATAATATATTTTTCGAGAAAAGTTTGCCCGTAGTCTCTCGGCGCGAAATGTGGGCTCGAGGGTGTGAAAAATCACTCCACTGGGTGAGCATCCCCGGTGGAGCACTATTCATGGTGGGCGGAAGTGCGATCTTGCCGGTTCTGTATCCGAGGGCGTTCTCCCTCTGATGGCCTGCCTTGGTCCGCCGCGCGGATTTGTCACGGAAGCTGCTAATTGAGTGTCGTTTCCATCCGTAATGCCGCGCAAACGAGGGACACCTCACGATTCAGGCCTGAAAAGAAAGGCCCGCAAGAAGCTGCTGCTCGAATCTTTCGAGGACCGCATCCTTTGCAGTGCCGCCGTTCCGGTCGAACCCGTGCCCGAGGTTCCCCCAGCGCTTCCCGACCCCTCGGCGACTGACGGAAATTTGCCGGCGAATTCAGTGGAACCTGCGCCGGTTCCGCCCGCGGCGGATACACCTGCTTCCGGTGCGGATGCGCGGCCGGCGGACGCGCATCGCGAGATCGTCTTCGTAGATACGGGGGTGGAGAATTACCTGCAATTCGTCGCCGACATCCAGTCGCAGGCGGGCGGCGGGCGGCAGTTCGAGGTGTTCCTGCTCGATGCGAATCACGACGGCGTCGCGCAGATCACCGAGGCGCTCGCGGGGCGGCACGACATCGATGCGATCCACCTCGTGACGCACGGCACCGATCGCGCGGTGAAACTGGGCGCGACGTGGATTGACCGGGCGGCGTTCGATGCGCGTAACGCCGAGATCGGCGGCTGGGGTGCCGCCCTGGGCGAGGATGCGGATATCCTTTTCTATGGGTGCGACCTCGCTGGCAGCGCCGCGGGACGCGACCTGCTCGTGGCGTTCTCGTCGGTCACGGGAGGCGACATCCTGGCGAGCACGAATGACACAGGGAGCGCCGCGCTCGGGGGCGATTGGGCGCTCGAATTCCAGATCGGCAACACGACGAGCGCGGTAGCCTTCAGTTCCACGTTGCAGCAAAACTGGTCCGGATCGCTCGCGACCTTCACGGTCACGACCACCGCCGACTCCGGCGCGGGCTCTTTGCGCCAGGCGATCCTCGATGCAAATGCCCTCGGCGGCACGGACACGATCTCTTTCAACATCGCCGGTACGGGAGTCCAGACCATCAATCTGGCGTCGGCGCTGCCTGCGATCACGGGGACGGTGACCATCGACGGCTACACGCAGACCGGAGCGTCCGTGAACACGCTTGCCACTGGGAACAACGCGGTCCTGCTGATTGAGCTGAACGGGACGGGTGCGGGTGCCGCCGATGGCCTGACCGTGAGCGCGAACACCAGCACGATTCGCGGCCTCATCATCAACCGGTTTTCACAAAACGGGATCCAGATCAACGGAACGGGCAACTCGATCGTCGGCAACTGGATCGGCGTGGATTCGACGGGGACCCTGGACCTCGGGAATGCGGCCGATGGAGTCACGATCAGCGGGAACAACAACTTCATCGGCACGGCGGCGCCTGCGGATCGCAACGTGATTTCCGGAAACGACGACGAAGGCGTGGATGTGGATCCCGGAATCTCGGGAACGATCATCCGCGGAAATTATATCGGCACCAACGCCACCGGCGCGGGTGCGGTCGGAAATGGCCAGGCCGCGCCCGGCAACTGGGGCGGCGTGTTGATCGACGGTGACGGCAACACCATCGGGGGCACAGGGGCTGGCGAGGGGAATCTCATCTCGGGCAACTTCCAGTGGGGAATCCTCCTCAACGGCTCGACGAACACCGTGCAGGGCAATCGGATCGGCGGCACGGCCGCGGGCGCGCCCGGCGTGGGCAACGTGGGCGCCGGCATTCAGGTGGGCGGAAACACGAACTCCATTGGCGGCACGGGCGCGGGGAACGTGATTGCCTACAATACCGGCGACGGGGTGAATGTGTCCGGCGGCACCGGCAATGCGGTGCTCGGCAACGCGGTCCACTCGAACACGCTCCTCGGCATCAACCTCGACACGGCGGGCGTCACTACGAACGACCCGAGCGACGTGGATGGAGGGGCGAACAATCTGCAGAATTTCCCAGTGCTGACGTCGGCGGCCATGGTTTCCGCGACGCAATTCAACATTGTCGGCACGCTCAACAGCACACCAAGCAGCTTCTACCGCATCGAGTTTTTCTCCAGCACTGCCCCGGATGGGAGCGGCCACGGGGAAGGGGCGAGATATCTCGGCTTTGCACACGTCGCCACCGATGTGAGCGGCAATGCGAGCTTCAACACGACGCTCACCACCACGGTTCTGGCCGGCAGCCATATCAGCGCGACGGCGACCAGTGCGAACGCCGGGTTCACGGTCTTCAGCGACACCTCCGAATTCGGCCTGAGCATCGTGTCGGCGAACACCACGCCGGTGGCGGCGAATGATTCGTACTCCGTCAATGAGGACACGACGCTGACCGTCGGGCCGGTGAGCGGCAATCTGGCGAACTGGTGGCGGCTCAACGAGGGCGCCGGGAATCAGACCACGGCGGACTCCGGGGCGCTCGGCAACCATGCGACGCTGGGAAGCTCCGTGGCGGCGGCTGCGGATGATCCCACCTGGACGACCGGCCATGTGGGCGCGGGCGCTATGTCGTTCGATGGCACGGGCGACTACGTCTCGACCCCCAGCACTGTTGCGAAGACCGCGGGCAGTTTCACGCTTTCCGCGTGGTTCCAGACGAACACGACGGCCGGGCAGCAGCACATTCTCTGGCAGGGCTACAGCGGCGGCAATGGCTACGGCTCCGCGCCCGGCACGCCGGCTGAGTCGGAGATGAATCTATCCGTCGGCACCTACAACCAGAGCCAGAAGATCGTGTTCTTCATGGGCTACGACGTGCCGGGCGCGGGCGCCGATCCCATCTACATTGTCTCGGCATCGGACTTCACGGATACGACCCGGTTTCATCATGCCGCCGTGACGGTGACGGATCTGGGCGGTGGCGTCTTCAGCGCGTCGCTGTACGTGGATGGCGTGCTCGAGGGGACGGACACCGGCGTCCAGAACGACCGCTCGCAGTGGGGCGCATTGCAGGTTGGCAAGCCGGCTGCCGCGACCCGTTATTTCAACGGCAGGATCGATGAAGTCCGCGTCTATGATGCGGCGCTCTCACCCGTGCAGGTCCAGGGCATCGCCCAGACTGGTGTCCTGCAAAACGACTCCGACAACGACAGCCGGCCGGTGGCGGTGAACACGAGTGTGATCACCGGACCCAGCAATGGAACGCTCACGATCCATGCCGACGGCTCATTCACCTACACGCCGAACCTGAACTTCAACGGCATCGATACGTTCACCTACAGGGCGAGCGACGGCGCGCTGGATTCGGCGGTCGCGACGGCCACGATCACGGTCAATGCGCAGAACGACGCGCCGGTCGTCACGACGACGAGCAGCGCGCTCCCCTACGGCAAGAGCCAGCCTGCGACCCCGGTGGACCCCGGGCTCACCGTCACGGATATCGACAATGTGAACCTCACCGGCGCGACGGTGACGATCTCGGCCAACTACACCAACGGCCAGGACGTGCTCGGTTTCACCGATCAGCTCGGCATCACGGGATTCTGGGATTCCGGGGCCGGCGTGCTGACCCTGAGCGGCACCACCACGGTGGCCAACTACCAGGCGGCGCTTCGCACCGTCACCTACCGCAATACCAGCGGGACGCCCAACATCGCGCCGCGAACCGTTTCCTTCCAGGCCAGCGACGGCGCAGCGAGCAGCGTGCCCGCCACGCGCACCATCGACGTGAGGGCGGCCGAGGTCGCAGGCCTGTGGCTGTCGTCGGTCACCACGGCCACCACCTCGGCGGGTTCCGGTGCGCTGACGTATAACGACGGACAGGTCGCGCGCCTCACCGATCCGAATCTGGCGCTCGGTGTGGGGACCACGGCCGGGACGTTTTCGCAGGTGTTCGACATCGATGCGTTTGCCGCGGACGGCAACGCGAAGATCGAGGGTCTGCACTACGTGAGCCGGGCCGTGACGGTCGGGACCACGAACCCGGTGAATCTGCAGGCCGGCGACGTGCTGCTGACGGTCGATGGGAATGAGACGCTGGGGGGAGTGGCGGTGACGAGGAGGAACATCGTGCTGTTCCGTCCGAGCGTGCCGGGTAACTACGGTGCGGGCACGTTCTCGGTGCTGATCAACAACCCCGGGAACACCGGCAGCGACATCCGGGACTTCGCGCTCGTGGAGCAGGCGATGACGGTGGGCGGTGCGGCGCTGCAGGCGGGGGACTTCCTGCTCGCGCTCTCCGGCGGCGCCTACGACAAGGACGTGAGCCTCTTCCGGCCCACGACGATGGCGACGAATCCGACCGGCGGCGCGCTGAGCGAATTGATCGACGGAGGCAGCGCGGGCATCGGTTTCGGGCAGCAGGTCTCCGGCCTGGATCTGGTCCAGCAGGCGAGCATTTTCGGCGGAATCCTGCTGAGCGCGGGACAGATCCTGGTGTCGGTGAACGGCAACGATCTGGTGGGCACGAACAATCTGTCGGTGACCAGGTACGACATCTTTGCGCTGACGGTGACTGCAACCGGGACGGGCACTTCGTCAGCGGTCGCCTCCATGATCTTCCGCGGCGCCGATGTCGGGCTCACGGCGGGCGGCGAGGAAATCGACGCCATCGCGCTGGCGGTCGCGCCCGTGGCACCCGGCAACCAGACGCCCCTGCTGACGCTGCCCGGCGGCCCGCTGAACTACATCGAGAGGGAACCGGCCCGCGTGATCGATGCGGGGGCGACGGTGACTGACGCCGATTCCGCGAATTTCGACACAGGCACCCTGTTCGTCGATCTCGCCACGACCGGCACGGTCAATGACCGGCTGGCGATTCGCCACCAAGGCACCGGCCCCGGGCAGATCGGTGTCTCGGGCACGGATGTCACCTACGGAGGAGTGATCATCGGCCACTGGACGGGCGGCACCGACGGCTTCACGCCGCTCATCGTCAGCCTCAATGCCAATGCCACGCCGGATGCGGTGCAGGCACTCGCGCGCAACGTGACCTACGCCAACGTCTCGTACAATCCCGCGGGCACACCGCGCTCCGTGCGCATGTCCGTCACGGATGGCGATGGCGCAACCTCCGCCACGGCCAGCAAGGTCATCACGATCGTCGCAGTCGAGGACTTCGGCCTGTGGCTGTCGTCGGTCACCACGGCCACCACCTCGGTGGGTTCCGGCGCGCTGACGTATAACGACGGACAGGTCGCGCGCCTCACCGATCCGAATCTGGCGCTCGGGCCGGGGACCACGGCCGGGACGTTTTCGCAGGTGTTCGACATCGATGCGTTTGCCGCGGACGGCAATGCGAAGATCGAGGGTCTGCACTACGTGAGCCGCGCCGTGACGGTCGGGACTACGAACCCGGTGAACCTGCAGCCCGGCGACGTGCTGCTGACGGTCGATGCGAATGAGACGCTGGGGGGAGTGGCGGTGACGACGAGGAACATCATGCTGTTCCGCCCGACCGTGCCGGGTAACTACTCGGCGGGCACGTTCTCGGTGCTGATCAACAACCCCGGGAACACCGGCAGCGACATCCGGGACTTCGCGCTCGTGGAGCAGGCGATGACGGTGGGCGGCACGGTGTTGCAGGCGGGGGACTTCCTGCTCGTGCTCTCCGGCGGCGCCTACGACAAGGACGTGAGCCTTTTCCGGCCCACGACGATGGCGACGAATCCCACCGGCGGCGCGCTGAGCGAATTGATCGACGGAGCCAGCGCGGGCATCGGTTTCGGGCAGCAGGTCTCCGGCCTCAGCCTGGTGCAACGCAACATGCTTCTCGGCGGCCAGACCATGATCGCCGGCCAGCTCCTCGTGAGCCTGAACGGGAACGATGTGGTGGGTACGAACAACCTCTCGGTGACGGGCTTCGACGTGTTTACCCTCACTGTCGATGCCACCGGCACGGGCTCCTCGTCGGCGGTCGCCGCGATACTGGTGCGCGGCGCCGATGTCGGCCTCACGGCGGGTGGCGAGAACATCGACGCGATCGCGCTCCTTCCGGTCAACACGGCGCCGGACCTGGACAGTGCCAGGACGCCCGTCCTCAATCCCCAGAACGAGGACTCCGGCGCGCCGGCCGGCGCGGTCGGCACGCTCGTCTCGCAACTGGTGGACTTCGCCATTCCCGCGGGCCAGGTGGACAATGTGAACGATCCGGATGCCGGCGCCCTGCTC
>JBEBGK010000835.1:0-2359 GCA_040081515.1 Chthoniobacteraceae bacterium | reverse complement strand
GAACAATGCGGCCTTCTGGCGGCGCAAATTCGCCGAGAACAAGGCCCGCGATCGGCTGGTGACGCGCACGCTCCGTGTCCTGGGCTGGAGAGTGCTGCGCATTTGGGAACACGACCTCGCGCGGAAGAACGAGGCGCGGCTCCTCCGTCGCTTCCGGCGCGCCCTTACGGCGGTTGCGGATGCAGTTCGTGATCCGCTCAAGCACCACCGGCGTGTGCCAACTGCCGCTCGCGCCAGCGGAGGGCGGCGTCCTTCGGGTGGTAGCGCGGTTCGTGCGGGAGCAGGATGGAGCGGCCGTCGAGGCGGATGAGGTCGCGCTGGCCTTCGAGCCGGTCGTCCAGCGATGACGTGACGTGCCAGACGCGGTCGGTGCCGGGTGCGATCAAATACCGGTCCATCGCCCAGTGGTGATTCTTGCAGAGCGCCATGCCGTTTCGCGGGTCGTCGTCGTGGGTCTCGGCAAACGGAATCAGATGCGCGGCGTCAACGATGTAGAGTCCACCCTCAAGCACGACTCGCAGGCCGCACGCGGCGCACCGGTAGTCATACGCACGGCGCACTACGCGGCTGAACGCGGTGTCGCGCACGGTCTCGGGGACGCCGGCGCTTTCCGCTACGCGCCCGCCCTCATCGATCTGGCGCTGGTAGCTCGCGATCTCGGATTCACGGGCGGCGACTGCGAGCACCTTGTCGCGCCGGTCGGCGAAGTAGCGGTTGATGAGCACGCTGCGCAGTTCGGCACGGCTGGCCGGGTCGCGGAGCAGCGCGAAGAGTTCGTCGTCGAGAAAGACATGGTCTGAGATCGCATCGAGCGCCTTCACTCCCGGCGGAGCGCTGAGCGCGCTCAGGACGGCCTCCTGTCCGGGGCGCGGATGATGATGCCAGAACTTGTCCCCGCGCAGGTAGAAGAACGGATTCAGCGGCGTGGGCTGATCGCGCTCGGTACGCACGGCCTCGAAGTATTCGCCGAAGAGTTCCAGCAGGTCCGGCGAGTAGGTGATTTTGTTTTCCTTGATCGCGTTCTGATCGAAGAGGTCGAGCAGCGCGAGCAGCATCACCGGCTTGTGGGGACGCTCATGGTCGCCGACACGCCCGACATTCAGCCGGGCAAATTTGTCTGCGTAAGTGGCCATGGACATGGCGCCACTATAGGCGTCGCTCCGCGGAGTGGAATCACGGAGCTTCCGCTGTCTTCGGCTCATCCATCTGAACAGAAACCCAGGTTTCCGTAACGCCTTCCTGACGCGGCTGCGCCGTGGGAGACTGTGCAGCGGTCGGCTGTCGCGCGCCCACGGCACAGACTCCCGAGATTGTGGGGCGGGGAGGCGTTCCTGGAAGCCGCACGCGGCGTCAAGAAACGGAAGGACTCGCTCATTGACGAGGTTGAGAAAAAACTCAGCCATCATCACAATCAGAAACCCCTGTTCACGATTCGTTGGCGCGTGATCTGATTGCCGAGTCGTCTGCTTTTTTGAACGGGTTCAACAGGGGCTCATTTCTCTGCGCTTTACGTTCTTGTGTGCTGCTGTAAGCTGACAGTGTGATACACCAATCGCTTGGGCAAAAAATCAAAGAGCTTCGCGATACCGCGGATCTGTCACTTCGAGAACTGGCGAAAATTTTGGACGTGTCCGCCCCTTTTCTTTCCGATGTGGAGTTGGGGCGAAGGTTTCCCTCCGACGACGTTTTGGCAGCACTTGCAAAAGCCCTCAAGGTGCCGCTGGAAGCGCTTCGGCAATATGATTCTCGGCAGCCCGTGGCAGACTTGAAGAAAATGATCGAAAGCAATCCCGGTCTTGGTTTTGCTTTCCGCACAGTGGTTGAAGACATGAAGGACGGAAAGCTGACTCCAGAAGCACTGGCAAAGCGGCTCCTCGATACGAAGCGGAAAAAAAATGCGTAGCTCCAGGGCGAAGAATGGACCTTTCACCGAGCGTGTTCACTACTCGCTTGATGAGATTGATCGCACTTGCCTTGAAGCTCTCCGCGATAGCGGTTGCCTGCCAGAGCTTCCTTCACCAATTCGCATCGACCGCTTTATCGAGAAGCGTTTCGAGTGCGACATCGGCTACGAGGATTTCGGACCCGGGATTCTTGGCTGCACGATTTTCACGCCGACCGGGAAAGTGCAGCAAGTGCTTGTCTCCAGTCATCTCGATGATGGGACTCGTCCTGGTGAAAGGAGATTCCGATCCACTTTGGCGCACGAGGGCGGACACGGGCTTTTGCATGCTCACCTCTTCATTCAAAGCACACACACCCAAGATCGTTTTGGCTTCGAGAGCGATCAAAAGCCACAGGATCGAATTCTTTGCCGGGCTGACGACATTCGCGGTGTAGAAGCTCAGCGGTCCTACGA
>JBEBGK010000834.1:0-2359 GCA_040081515.1 Chthoniobacteraceae bacterium | reverse complement strand
GCTCGCCGCGCATGATGATGAATGCGCCGAATGCGCTCTCGATGCAGCAGTTCCCCGATGACACGCGCGACCGTTTCATCCAGTTCGATGCCGCGTCGAATCCAGGCAACTCCGGCGGCCCGCTCATCAATGCAGAGGGACTGCAGATCGGAATCGTGAGCGCGGGCAACAAGTCCGAGCAGAACATCAACTTCGCCATACCCATCGATCGTCTGCGTGAGCACGCTGCGCGAATGCTGGCACCGGAGGCAAAGGGGAACTTTTTTCTCGGCATCGAGTGCGACCCGCTCGCGCCCCGCGCGGTTGTCTCGTCAGTCGCGAAGGATTCGCCAGCCGCCAAAGCAGGCGTCCTCGCTGGCGACATCCTCAAGCGCGCCGGCAACAGCGAACTCCGCCACGCTCTTGATTGGTGGCTGGCGCTGGTTGGCGGACGCGTCGGCGCAAATCTTCCCGTCGAGTGGGAGCGCAAGGGCGAGAAGATGAATGCGACACTCACCAGCGTTGCCTATTCCGCGTTTCCAGCCGTCACAGCGGCGGAAACGAAGCCCGGCCTCCGCTGCTCCGTGTATGCGCTCGACAAGCCCGTGCGTGTGCCTGACTTCTCCAAGCTCAAACCCGTGCGAGAGAGCATCGCCGCCACTCTCGTCCCTCGCACCATCGAACCGAAGCTCCCCAGCTTTGGTCTTCTGTTTGAAGGCTATCTCGATTTGCAAACCGAGGATTGGTGCCGGCTCATCATCGAGTCCGACGACGGCAGCCGCGTCCGCCTGAACGACACCCTGATCCTCGACAACGACGGAACGCATCCACCGCAAGAAGCTGGCGTCGTCATCCGTGCGGCCAAAGGATTGCACCCGCTGCGCATCGAATTCTTCGAGATGTCGGGCGGATCCGTGTTGAAGCTTCTTCTGGAGACTCCAGACGGCAAAGTCACCGAGATCCTCAAGGATTCGTTCTCACACTGATCCGACCCCCTCGGATGGTCCCGACCGCAGGCATCGCCCCCTCGATTCAAAGTGACCGCCACAGCGAACATTACCGTCCGCACCGCCACCGAGCGTGATGCTCGTGCGATCAGCGCGCTGATACGGCGGAATGCCGACGCAGTGCTCGCGAAAGAGTATTCGTCCGTGCAACTCGCAGCATGGAAGCGTTACAACACACCTGTGCGGTTCCGCGAGCGGATGAAATCGCGGACGACGTTTGGCGCGTATCGCGCTCGCCGACTGTGCGGGACCATCGCGCTGGAGGGAGCGGAGCTCGTTGGCTTCTACGTCAACCCGTCGTGCCGTGGCCTCGGCATCGGGAAGCTGCTGCTACAGCGGCTTGAAGCGTTTGCGGATTCAAAAGGCATCCGATCGCTCAGCCTGACATCGTCACCTTCCGCCACCACCTTCTACTCGCAGCACGGCTGGAAGGCGACGCGCAGCGTGGTGCTTTCGATATTCGGCGTGGACTTTGAGGAAACGCTGATGACGAAGCAACTCGCGCACATCACCCGCGCCACCACGCCGGATGACATTGCGGCGATCCGCTGCCTGTTCGAGGAGTATGCCACGTGGTTGCAGGTCGATTTGAGTTACCAAGGTTTTGCCAAGGAACTGGCTGCGCTCCCCGGCTGCTATGCAGCGCCGCGCGGATGCCTGGCGCTCGCGACAGTGGATGACCAACCCGCCGGGTGCGTGGCACTGCGGCCCATCGATGAGAGGACTTGCGAGATGAAGCGGCTCCATGTGCGTGCCGCGCATCAAGGCCGCGGCATCGGGCGCGCGCTGGCGGAGCGCGTCATCGCCGAGGCGCGCGCCGCCGGCTACGCGAGCATGGTGCTCGACACGCTGCCGCTCATGACCGGCGCGATCCGGCTCTACGAATCCCTCGGCTTCACCCGCCGCATCTCCTACTACGACACGCCGCTCGCAGAGACGGTTTTCTTTGAGCTGCGATTGTGAAAATGAGCGCTGTCGTCATTCGTGAGCTTCGACCCGATGACTCCATTGCGGACATCACCGAATTGCTGCACACCGCCTATGCGCCGCTGGCAGCGATGGGCTTCAAGTATCTCGCAACCCACCAGGACGAGGCGACGACACGGCGGCGGTTGCAAAGCGGCATCTCCATCGTCGCGGTGCTCGATGGGGACATCGTTGGAACGGTGACCTTGCGTGCTCCGCAAGCCGAGTCGCCCTGTGCCTGGTTTTCGCAGCCGGGCGTATGGTCGTTCGGGCAATTCGCCGTGCGCCCCGACCTGCAACGAAACGGTATGGGACAAAGGTTGATGCACGTGATCGAGCAACGCGCGCTCCAGCATGGCGCAGCGGAACTCGCGCTCGATACCGCCGAGGGTGCGACACATCTCGTG
>JBEBGK010000833.1:0-2360 GCA_040081515.1 Chthoniobacteraceae bacterium | reverse complement strand
GATCTGGCGCGCTCTGCAAATGGTCATTCCAAACGGATTGCAGGCACGCCCGGGCAACTCCGCCGGGCTGCGAGAAGGTGCACCCCGGCCCGCTTTACACACCCGCCGTCCGACGTTACTGGATCCCAAGCAGATGAAAGTTCCTCTCGCCTACGGTCGCGGCCATCTCGATGTCGAATTCCCCGATGACCGCACCTCCGTGATCGAACCCTCGCCCCAGCGGGGACTGCCCGACGAGCAGGCTGCGGTCGTCGCGGCTCTCGACCGTCCGGTGCAGTGCGCGCCGCTGCGGGACCTCGTGGCTCCGGGAAAGAAGATTGTCATCGTGCATACGGACATCACGCGCGCGACGCCGAATGACCGGCTCATTCCGTGGCTGCTCGCCTATCTCGAGGGAGCAGGCGCGCGGCGGGAGGACATCACACTTTTGAACGGCCTCGGCACGCACCGGCCAAACACAAGGCGGGAGCTGGAGCAGATGCTCACTCCCGCGGTGGTGGCGAACTACCGATGCGTGAACCACGAGCCGGAGAACGACGACGCGCACGTCCAACTCGGCGTCACCCGCACGGGACAGCCGGCGCTCATCAACAAGCACCTCGTGAACGCCGACGTGCGGATCATCACGGGATTCATCGAGCCGCATTTCTTCGCGGGCTTCAGCGGCGGGCCAAAGGGAATCATGCCCGGTGTGGCGGCGCTGAAGACCGTGATGAGCAATCACGGCGCGAAGAACATCGGAGACCGGCGGAGCACGTTCGGCGTCACTGAGGGCAATCCGATCTGGGAGGAGATGCGCGATATCGCGCTGCGGGTCGGGCCTTCCTTCCTGCTGAATGTCTCGCTGAACGAACAGCGCAGGATCACCGGCGTTTTTTCCGGCGACCTCATCGCCGCGCACAAGGCCGGCATCGAGTTCGTCCGCGCCAGCGCCATGCAGCGCGTCGAGCGGCCGTTCGATATCGTCGTCACCACCAACAGCGGCTACCCGCTGGACATGAATCTCTACCAGGCCGTGAAGGGCATGCGCGCCGCGGACCTGATCGTAAAGGACGGCGGCACCGTGATCATCGCCGCCGAGTGCTCCGAGGGAGTCCCCGCCGGCAGCCCGTACGACAGGCTGCTCCGCAGTGTCGGCAACGGGGAGGAACTGCTGGCGAAAGTGAACTCGCCCGGCTTTCTGTGGCCCGAGCAGTGGCAGGGGCACATTCAGAGCCTCATCCAGCGGCGCGCGGAGATTCAAATCTACACCGCAATGGGCGAGGCCAGTGTACGCGCCGCACATTTGGTCCCCTGCCGCGACATCGCATCCGTCGTCCGCAGGCGGCTCGGCTCCGCCCCGGACGGACAACGCATCGCCGTCCTCCCGCAAGGACCGCTGACCATCCCCTATCTCGCGTCCTCGTGAAGCCTCCGCCGATCAATAGGCGATGGTGAGCGTCACCGCGCCGAAGACCTGCGGTTCCCTCTGCCCGTAGAACTCCCGCGTGCGGTAAACCGCGGCGTAGGTCAGCTTGGTGTTCCTGTAGTTGATGGACAGGCCCGCGCTCACCTGCCCGACCGTCCATCGCTTGCTGATCGAATGGCTGTCCTCGAAGGTGTTTCCATCGAGAAAAATGTTCCGGGCGACCGCGCGCCCGTCGGCCCGCGCAAATGCGTGGACCCCGAGCCGCGAGGGCCCGGCGCCACTCGCCAGCGGCGTGGGTGTGGAACCGGCGGACGAGATCAGGTCGGTCCCGAAATCATCCGGCAGATTGTAGCCGAAGCGGAATTCGGCGCCCACGTTTGCGTACGTCAGCACGTTGCCGACACCGAAGCCCGCATACGGCTGCACGTCGGACGCGAAGCCGCTCCCGTACTCGCCGAGCCGCCAACGGCGCTTGTGTTCAAACGCGAGCACCGCTCCGAGCTCGTTTTGAATCTGGTTGTCCCACCCCTGCGGCAACGCCAGTCCCCGGACCCTGTGGATGAAACGCTGCGTCTCCTCCGCGAGCGACCACGGGCCGACCACCCCGAGTTGGATGAGCGCGGCGTTCCGCGTCGTCTCGTTCTTCCAAATCACACCGAGCCCCAGGTAGAGCCATCCGGCGTAGGGGCGGTCGTTCAACACCAGATTCGGCGTCTCCGTGTTATCGGGCGTGAACATCTCCTGCCCCAGCGTGATCGCGAAGTTTCGGAGGAACTTCGGCCGGTTGATCATCTCCACCTGCCGCAGCAACGGCCCGAACTGTCTCGCGGTGGGGCTATCGTCGAAGCGGTTGAGATCGCGCGTGCTCCACGCGACACGCGCACCGTTCGTGTAGTAGCGGTCCGTGCCCGAAAAGAGATCGTTCTCGAAGTAGATGCTGAAAGCCCCGCCC
>JBEBGK010000832.1:0-2368 GCA_040081515.1 Chthoniobacteraceae bacterium | reverse complement strand
GCTCGCGAAGGGGCGGGACCAGCTTGAGAAGAAGGGGCAGAAGGTGGCTGTTGCCACCGATGTCCGCCGGCTGCTCGACTCGAGGGAAATCGACGCGATTTCCACCGCGACGCCGAACCACTGGCACTCGCTCATCGGCATCTGGGCGTGCCAGGCCGGGAAGGACGCCTACGTCGAGAAGCCCGTTTCGCACAATGTCTTCGAAGGACGCGTGCTCGCGGAGGCGGCCCTCAAATATGGCCGCATCGTCCAGTGCGGCACGCAGAGCCGTTCGAGCATCGGCCTCCAGCAGGCCGTGAAATGGGGGCAGGCTGGCAATCTTGGTAAACTTCTCTGGGCGCGCGGCACCTGTTACAAGCGCCGCCCGAGCATCGGCAAATGCGACGGTCCGCTTTCGTGGCCGGCGGGAATCGATCAGGATCTGTGGTTCGGCCCCGCGCCCGTGAAGCCCATCATGCGCAAGAAGCTGCATTATGACTGGCACTGGGTGTGGGATACCGGCAACGGTGACCTCGGCAACCAGGGCATTCATCAGATGGACATTGCCCGCTGGTTCATGGGCGAGAGCGCGCTTTCTCCGAAGGTGTGGAGCGTGGGCGGACGCCTCGGCTACGTGGATGACGGCGAGACGCCGAATACCATGTTCAGTGTGCACGAATACGCGCAGGCACCGCTCATCTTCGAAGTCCGCGGGCTCCCGTCGAAACCCGCCGTCGGCGGCGGGAAGGAAGACATGGACACCTTCCGCGGGAACAATGGCGTCGGCGTTTACGTGCAATACGAGAACGGCCACATCGAGGTGCCGAGCTACACCGGCTGCGGCGCGTTCGACAAGGACGGCAAGCTCGTGAAGGGTTTCGGCAACTTCAAAGGCCCGAAGGACGCGCCTGACACTGCGAAGGCCGACAAGGTCGGGGAACAGGACAGCCATCATCAGAACTGGGCGCGGGGCGTCCGCAGCCGCAAGCCGGCGGAGCTCAACGCCGAGATCCTCGAAGGCCACCTCAGCAGCGCGCTCTGCCACACATCGAACATCTCCTACCTCCTCGGCAAGAAGCAGGCGCCCGGCGCCATCCTCGAGAAGGTGCGGGCAAACAAGGAGGCCGCGGACAGCTACGGCCGCATGGTCGAGCATCTCGCGAAGAACGGCGTGGATGTGGAGAAGGATCACCTCACGCTCGGCGAGTTTCTCACGATGGATCCGAAGACGGAGAAATTCATCGGCAACCCGGCGGCGGACAAACTCCTCACGCGCGAGTATCGCAAGCCCTACGTCGTGCCGGAGAAGGCGTAGCCTGCGTCCCTCGAACACTCCCTAAGACCCGCGGGAACCGCGAATCGTCCCGCTGCATTCCAACCATGAAAACCTCCATCCTGCCCGCATTCCTCACCGCCATTTCACTCGCCTCCGCCGGCTTCGCAGCCGACGCACCGAAGCCGCTGAAAGTCCTGCTGCTCGCCGGCGGCTGCTGCCACGACTACGCGACCCAGAAGGCCATTTTGAAAAAGGGGCTCGAAGAGCGGGCGAACGTGAAGGTCGAGGTCATCTACACCGCTGACTACCCCGTCGGCGCGAACGGCAAGCCGGATGCGACGAAGCCGAAGTTTTCGATCTACGGAAATCCCGACTACGCGAAGGGTTTCGACGTCGTGCTCCACGACGAGTGCTCCGCGGGTATCGCGGATCCCGCGGTGATCCAGGGCGTGCTGAAGCCGCACATGGATGGAATCCCCGGCGTGAATCTCCACTGCGCGATGCATTCCTACCGTTTCGGCGAGTTTAAGAATCCCGTCGCGCCCGGTGCGGAAAATTCGCACTGGTATGAATACCTCGGCCTGCAATCCACCGGCCACGGCCCGCAGGAGCCGATCGCGATCACTTTCACGGCAAAGGATTCGTCCATCGTGAAGGGCTTCGCCGATTGGACGACGATGAAGGAGGAACTCTACAACAACATCCAGATCCTCACCGGCAGGGAACTCGCAATGGGGAAGCAGACGGTGAAGAACAAGGACGGCACGACCAAGGACGTGGAGACGGTCGTCGCGTGGACGAACGAATACGGGCCGCGGAAGACCCGCGTCTTCAGCACCACGATCGGCCACAACAACGCGACCGTCGAGGATCCGCGCTATCTCGACTTGGTGACCCGTGGATTGCTGTGGTCCGCCGGCAAACTCGGCGACGATGGCTTCCCGGCCAAGGGCTACGGCCCCGGCGGGAAGTAGCGGAACGCGAACTCGCTGCGCGTTGTGTGGTGCGCGCGACGGCGCGACGCCTTCGGCACGGGCCGCGCGCTCCTGAAATGAGCCTGCGGATATAATTATCACATCGTATTGTAAATTTCCGTTGACCCGCCCGCCCGAA
>JBEBGK010000080.1:0-9179 GCA_040081515.1 Chthoniobacteraceae bacterium | reverse complement strand
GAACGGCCACGAGTGCGTGAACGCGCGCAACAGCGCCATCACCGAGGAGGGCTATCTCGTCGCCGCGCGGTATCTGCGGCAGCTCAAGCCCGACATCCTCATGGGCGCGGTTGCGCCGGGGTGGTCATTCCGGCCGGAGGAGATCACGCTCGCGCAGATCCTCGCGAAGGCGGGCTATCGCTGCGCGCATTTCGGAAAATGGCACCTCGGTCCCGTGAAGGCCGCGTCGCCGACGAGCCCGGGCGCGATGGGATTCCACGAGTGGCTTTCGCACGACAATTTCTTCGAGATGAATCCGTCGCTCTCGCGCAACGGCGGTCCGCCCGAGGTCATCAAGGGCGAAGGCTCCGAGGTCGTCATCGCCGAGGCGATCCGCTTCATCGATCGCGCGAAGCAGGACGGCAAACCGTTCTTCACCGTCGTGTGGTTCGGCTCGCCGCATGAGCCTTACAGCGGCTTGCCCGAAGACCTCGCGCTCTACGACGACCTGCCCGCGAAATACTCCACGAAGAAGGTGAAGCTCACCTCGAATGAAACCGGCGGCCCCGTCACGCGTCCGCAGGGCGATGTGCTGCGCGAACGCTACGCCGAGATCACCGCCATGGATCGCGCGATCGGCACGCTCAGAAAGCATCTCACCGCGCAGAGCCTCCGCGACAACACGCTGCTCTTCTACTGCGGCGACAACGGCACCTCCGGCGACGGCTCGCTCGGCTCACCGCACCGCGGCGTCAAGGGCGCGGTGTATGATGGCGGCACGCTGGTCCCCGGATTGATCGAATGGCCCGCGCGCATCCCGCAGCCGCGCAACACGACCGTCCGCGCCACCACCACCGACCTGCTGCCCACCCTCTGCGCCATCACCGGCCAGTCCCTCCCCGCGCGCCCCATCGACGGCATCGACCTCACTCCCGTGCTCGACGGAAAAATCACTGCACGCCCGAAGCCGCTCTATTTCTGGGAATTCACCGCCGGCCCCCGCAAGGGAAAAGCCGAGCCTTACATCGAACTCGAACTGCAAAAAGGCACCACGCCGCTCGCCAAACTCGCCGGCGGCAAGGCTACACGCGACTTCACGAACTCCCGTCACCCGACGATCAGCGACACCGACTACGTCGGCCCACGCGCGATCATCGATGGCAACCTCAAGCTGGTCATCCACGACGGCAAGAAAGGCGAACCCAAACGCGAACTCTTCGATCTCAAATCGGATCTCGCCGAGAAAACGAACGTCATCGAACAACAACCCGCCACCGCCGAAAAGCTCCAGACCGCCCTGCGCGACTGGCAGCAGGGCGTGCTGCAAAGCCTCACCGGCGCGGATTACGCAAAGTAACTCAATCTCAAGTCCCCATCATGAAGACCTACCGCGCTCTATTCCTTCAACATTCCATGCTCAGCTTTGGCTCTGTCGTATTCACCCTGCTGCTTTCACTGTCCGCTGCGCTACCCGCAGCCGACTCAGCAGCAGGAAAACCCAACATCGTCCTCATTTTCATCGACGATCTCGGCTATGGCGACGTGAGCCCTTTTGGCAACAAGACGGTGAAGACGCCGCACCTCGAGAAGCTGGCGGCGGAGGGGATGAAATTCACGAGCTTCTATGCGACGCCGGTGTGCTCGATGTCGCGCGCGTGCCTGCTCACGGGGAGCTACAATCCGCGCGTTTCCATTCCGGGCGTCCTTTTTCCCGCGGCGAAAATCGGACTGAATCCGAATGAAATCACGCTCGCGGAAATCGTGAAGCCGCAGGGTTACGCGACCATCTGCATCGGCAAATGGCACCTCGGGCATCGCGAGCCGTTCCTGCCGGTGAAGCAGGGGTTCGATTCGTATTTCGGCGTCCCGTACAGCAACGACATGACCATCGATCCGGCGAACTCGGTCTTTGCGAAGGACTGCGTCTTCCGCGATGGCATGGATGAGAAGAAGGCGCGCGAGAAGGCCATCAGGCACACCGTGCCGCTAATGCGCGGCGCGGAGGTCGTCGAGTATCCGGCAGAGCAGGACACGCTCACGAAGCGATACACGGAGGAGGCGGTGAAGTTCATCCGCGAGAACCGGGCGAAGCCGTTCTTCGTCTATCTGCCGCACACGATGGTGCACGTGCCGCTCGCCGCGTCCGCGGCATTTCGCGGCAAGAGCGTGGGCGGACTGCTCGGCGATGCGGTGGAGGAAGTGGACTGGTCCGTGGGCCAGATCCTGGCGACGCTGAAGGAGCTGAAGCTCGACGAAAGGACGCTCGTGATTTTCACCTCCGACAACGGCGCGGCGACCGGCTCATCGCTTCCGTGGCGCGGGAAGAAAGGCACCATCTTCGAGGGCGGAATGCGCGAACCGTGCATCATGCGCTGGCCCGGCCGCATCCCCGCCGGCACGACGTGCAACCAGATCGCCGGCAACATCGACATGCTGCCCACCTTTGCAAAACTCACCGGCACCGTGCCGCCGCAGGATCGCGTGCTCGACGGACGCGACATCACCTCGCTCATGTTCAAGGCTGACGCGCCGCCCGTGCGCGACACGCATCTCTATTTCACCGGCCAGGGCAAACTCGGCGCGATCCGCCAGGGCGACTGGAAGCTCTTCCTCACCAGCCCGACGAACAAAGCCAAGCCCAAGAAAGGCCCGGGCTCGAAGGCGAAGACCGCTGGCGGTGATGATGTCGGCGAAGGGGCGCTATTCGATCTCGCCAAGGATCCCTACGAGACCACCGACGTCGCCGCCGCAAACGCGGACATCGTCGCAAAGCTCCGCGCCGAGGCGCAGAAGCGTGAGAAGGAGATCGACGAGCACCGCCGTCCTGCGGGGGAGCTGCCGACTGGCGACAAGTAGCGGGAATCTGTCAGAGCGTGTCCCGAAAGACGCGTCGCGGTGGATCACGGGTTTCCCAGCCTTTGCGGCCAGAGGGCATCTTTCCCGGTCTGCGCAACGAACGCCCGCCACCACGAGTGATCTGGGTCACTGCGACACCGGATACGACATCGCCCGCGCTGAAAGTGGCTTCGGCTTTAGCCGAAGGTCATCGCCAAAGATGCGGCTGAAGCCGCAGCCACTTTGGTCGGCCGAGCCGCACGCCGAGCATTCCGGATAAGAAAGCGGAAGCTGCGAGGTCATCCCGTCCCAGCCGCGCGGCGTTCACGACGAAGGAATGGAGACAGAGGAATTTTTCCTTTGCGCTCCGCTCATCACTCCGAGAGCCGCTCGCTTTCCTGTCCCTTCCCTCCTATCACCCAGCGCACCAATCCATGAAACGCATCCTCCTCGCCCTGCTCACACTCACCACTTTCGCCAGCGCCGCACCACTCGTCTACCAAGGCACCGAGGGGCCGGGAAAAGGCAAGCACATCGTCTTTCTCGCCGGCGACCATGAATACCGCTCGGAGGAATCGCTGCCGGCGCTCGCGCGGATTCTGGCGAAGCATCACGGGTTCAAGTGCACGGTGCTTTTTGACATCGATGCCGATGGGAACATCGGCGCGGGTGAGCCGCAGAACATGCCGGGCATGGAGGCGCTCGATTCGGCGGACCTGGCGGTGGTGTTCCTGCGGTTCCAGAATCTCCCGAAGGAGCAGATGCAGCACTTCGACGACTATCTGAAACGCGGCGGGCCGGTGATTGGGATGCGCACGGCGACGCATGGCTTCAAGATGCCGAAGGATGCGCCCTTCGCGAAGTATTCGTTCGACTACAAGGGCGCGGACTATGAGCTGGGTTTCGGGCATCAGGTGCTCGGGCAGACTTGGGTGGGGCACTACGGGAAAAATCACGCGCAGAGCACGCGGATCAGCATCGTTCCGGAGAAAAAGGATCATCCGATCCTGCGTGGCGTGAAGGATGTGTGGGTGCAGGCGGGCGGCTATGTCGGCAAGCCGACCGATGGCGAGATTCTCACGATGGCGCAGCCGCTGAATGGCATGACGCCCGATTCGCCCGCGGATGCGACGAAGCCGCCGCAGCCGAGCGAGTGGACGCGCACTTACAAGTCGGCCTCGGGAAAAACGGGGCGCGTCTTCACGTCGCTCTACGGGACTTCGGAGGACATCACCAATGACGGCTATCGTCGTCTGATCGTGAATGGCTGCCTGTGGGCGTTGGGCATGGAGGACGCAATCAAGCCGGACCTGAACATCGCATTCCTCGGCGCGGCGAAGCCGAACACCTTTGCCGGCGGAGCGTATGCGCGGGGCATCAAGCCGGAGATGTATGCGGGATTCGAGAGCCCCATCCCGGCGAACAACAACACGACGAACCCGAACCCGAAGCCGGAGAAAAAGAAGGATGGGGCTCAGGGTGGCAAGGGCGCGAAGAAGGAGGCCAGACAGGAAGCGGCTGCGAAGACCGCCGAGCCAGCGACGGCGGCAATGGTCACGGGCAAGCATGCGCGTTTCGTCCGCATCGAACTGCCGGGAGACAAGCGCATCCTCACGCTCGCGGAAGTGGAAGTGATCAGCGGCGGTAAGAACATCGCGTCCGGCGGCAAAGCCACGCAGTCGAGCACGAATGGGGGTGGCGGCGCGGAGAAGGCGACCGATGGAAACAAGAATCCCGACTACAACAAAGGCGGGCAGACTCACACGACGAACGCTGGCTCGACGCTGCCGTGGTGGGAGCTGGATCTCGGCTCGGCGAAGGACATCGAGAAGATCGGCATTTGGAATCGCCAGGGATTCGAAGCGCGCCTCGCCGGCTTCACGCTCACGCTGCTCGATGCGGACCGGAAAGAAGTCTTCCGCATCGCCAATGTCGGTGCGCCGCAGGCGATCGAGATCGATGTGAAAGGCGGGGGAAAACTCGCCTACCTCAATTTTGACGGCAAGGCGGGCGCGCCTGCGGCGAGCGGCGCAAAGACCGCGAAAGGTGATGGGAATAAGCAGCCCGAAGCTTCGAAGGAACCCGCGCTCGCCGACGTGCCCGCGGACTACCGCGACCCGCTGCCGTTCGCTTTTCAAAAGGGCGACACCATCGCGATCCTCGGCAACGGTCTCGCCGACCGCATGCAGCACGACGGCTGGATGGAGACGCTGCTGCAAAGCGCGCTGCCGGAGCAGCAGGTGCGCTTCCGCAACATGAGCACGAGCGGCGATCGTCCGAACAGCTATCCGCGCAGCCCGGGGCAGATTTCGATGACGGCGTATTTGCAAAAGGTGAAGCCGGACGCGGTGTTCGCGTTCTTCGGCTACAACGAGTCGTTCGACGGCAAGCCGGACGATTACAAAAAGCAGCTCCTCGAGTTCGTGAAAAAGACGCGCGGGGCGAAGCCGAACGGCAAGACGTTCCCACGCATCGTGCTCTTCAGTCCCATCGCGCGCGAGGATACCCGCAACCCGAACGTCCCCGATGGCAAGGCGCAAAATGTGCAGCTCGAAGCCTATACGAAGGCGACCGAGGCCGCAGCGAAGGAGGCGGGCGTCGCGTTTGTGGACCTGTTCCATCCGTCGCTGGAGCTTTTCAAAAACGCGAAGACGCCGCTCACGATCAACGGCGCGCATCTTTCCGAGGATGGCAACCGCCAGCTCGCCGAAGTGATCGCGAAGGCGCTGCTCGGGAAGCAGGTCAGCTCCTCGCCTTCACTCGACCCGCTGCGCGAGGCCGTGCTCGATAAGGACCTGCACTGGTGGAACCGCTACCACGCCTCCGACGGCAACGACGTGTGGGGCAGCCGCTCGACGCTGGCCTTCGTGGACGGGCAGACGAATGCCGCCGTGCTCCAGCACGAGCTGACCATGCTCGACGTGATGACCGACAATCGCGACGAACGCTTGTGGGCGCGCGCGACCGGCAAGGACAAGAAAGTGGACGACAGCAACGTGCCGAAGCCGGTGCCGGTGATCTCGAATGTCGGCGGCAAGAGCAAGAGCTCGAGCGCGCAGAAGGAAGGCGTGCTGCGCTACATCAGCGGTGAGGAAGCCATCCAGCACATGGCCGTCGCGAAGGGATTTAAGGTGAACCTTTTCGCCGACGAAGCGCGCTTCCCGCAGCTTGTGAATCCCGTGCAGATGCAGTTCGACACGAAGGGCCGGCTGTGGGCCGCGGTGTGGGAGAGTTATCCGAAATGGGAGCCGCTCAAGCCGATGAAGGACGCGCTCATCATCCTGCATGATGACAACAACGACGGCGTCGCAGATCGCGTCACCGAGTTTGCGAAAGTGCAGAACCCGCTCGGGTTTGAATTCTGGAATGGCGGCGTGATCGTCACGTGCCAGTCGGAGCTGCTCTTCCTCAAAGACACGAACGACGACGGCAAGGCCGACGTGCGCATCATCATGCTGCAAGGGCTCGACTCCTCCGACACGCATCACGGCGCGAACAACCTCATCTACGGCCCCGATGGCGGCATCTACTGGCAGAGCGGTGTCTTCATGGTCCACAACCACGAGCACCCGTGGGGCCCGTCGCTGCAGAGCGGTGCGAGCGCGATGTATCGCTTCGACCCGCGCCGCTTCGCCATCTCGATGCATGCGGGGAACTCGCCGAATCCGCACGGCATCGCGTTCGACTATTGGGGCTACCACTACGCGACCGACGGCACCGGCGGCCGCGCGTACCAAGTCCGGCCCGATGGCAATGGCTTCAAGATGTTCGAGCTTTTGAAAAAGGAAGTGCGTCCCGTGACCGCGAGCGAAGTCGTGAGCAGCACGCATTTCCCCGAATCCATGCAGGGCGACTTTTTGATCTGCAATGTGATCGGTTTCCTCGGCATCAAACACTACGACCTCGTGCGCGACGGGGAGAAAGGCACCGTGTGGGGCGAGCCCGCGGGCGACGAACTCACCGTGAAAGTCACGAACGCCGACGGCACGATCACGGAGGAAAAATCCCGCGGCCTGCTGATGAGCGGCGACAAGAACTTCCGCCCGTCCGACGCCATCTTCGCGCCCGATGGCTCGCTGTATTTCAGCGACTGGCACAACGTCATCATCGGCCACATGCAGCACAACGTGCGCGACCCCAACCGCGACCACGCGCACGGCCGCATCTACCGCGTGACCGCGATCGGCCGTCCGCTGCAGAAGCGCGTCGCCATCGACGGCCAGCCGGTTCCCGCGCTGCTCGAAAACCTCAAGTCGCCCGTCGATGGCATCCGCCACCGCACGCGCATCGAACTCAGCGGACGCGACAGCAAGGAAGTCATCGCCGAGACACAGAAGTGGGTGAAGCAATTCGACGCGACCAAGAAGGAAGACGCGCATCACCTGCTCGAAGCGCTGTGGCTCCACCAGCAGCACAACGTGCAAAATCTGGAACTGCTCACTTACCTGCTGAAGTCGCCCGAGCCGCACGCGCGCATCGCCGCGAACACCGTGCAGCACCTGTGGTTCAACGTCACCGCCTCGCAGCGCGGCGGCATCGTCGCCGAGGCCCAGGAAGCCGCCGCAAAGAAGTCCGGCATCCTTTCCGATACGCCCGAACTCACGACCATCCGCATCGCGACCCTTCCGGAAAAGATGAGCTACGACGTGAAGGAACTCACCGTGAAGGCCGGCAAGAAGATCAGGCTCACCTTTGCGAACGCCGACTTCATGCCGCACAACATCCTGCTCGTGAAACCCGGCACGGCCGACGACGTGGGCATGAAGGCCATCGCCCTCGGCGCGCAAGGATTCGACACCGGCTTCATCCCGAAGAGCACGGACATCCTCTGGCACAGCAAGCTGGTGGACAACGGCAAGGATGAGGTGATCGAGTTCACCGCCCCCGCGTTGCCCGGTGACTATCCCTACATCTGCTCATTCCCCGGCCATCACCTGATCATGCGCGGCGTGATGAAGGTGAAATGACCGGGAGCCTCGGCTCCGTCCGCATCATGACACGCACGCTCCTCGTGCTCCTCGCCGCCCTCGGCATCCTCCGCGCAGAGGCGGACGTTGCGTTGGCAAAAGCACCGTTCGAGGTCGGTGGGCACAAAGCCTTCATCATCGCCGCGCCGGCGCCCGCCGCGGGCAAGCCGTGGGTTTGGTCCGCGCCCACGCTTGGGGCGAACCTGCCCGGTGCAGGACACCAGTGGTATTTCGAGCGCTTCCTAAAGGCGGGCATCAGCATCGCGGGCGTGGATTTGGGCGAGGTGCGCGGTTCACCCGCGAGCACGGAGAAGTTCGCCGCATTTCATGCCGAGATGGTGAAGCGCGGCTACTCGTCGAAGCCGGTGCTCCTCGGCCAGAGCCGCGGCGGACTGATGATGCTCGCCTTCGCCGTGCGCCATCCGGACAAAGTCAGTGCCCTCGCGGGCATCTACCCGGTGTGCAATCTCGCCAGTTGGCCGATGAAAAACTCCAAGCCCGCCGTGCTGGCTGATTACGGCCTGACCGAAGCCAACATGACGGCGAACCTCGCGCGCTTGAATCCCATCGAGAATCTCCAGGCGCTCGCTGCGCAAAAGGTGCCCATCTTCACCGTACATGGCGACAACGACACCGTCGTGCCGCACAACCTGAACAGCTTGCTGCTGAAGCAACGCTACGAAGCGCTCGGCGGCACGATGAGCGTAAAGGTCATCCCCGGCGAAGGTCACAAGGTCGGCCCCTCATTCTTCGAGTGTCAGGAACTTGCCGACTTCGTCATCGCCAAAGCCGGGAGGTAGCTGACACTCCTCCACCCCGTTTCTCCCGCGCACATTCGTCGCGAGGGCGAAGATTCCGAGGATGAGGATGCCGCGCGTGGACGATGAATCCCGCACAAATTCAGGGGCGAACTCGTGGCGGGCGAGGTTCCGGATTCCAGTCCCTCGGCAGCGCGAGCAACCGGGCCAACGTGGTCGCTTCAAGCGCCCCGGGGCATTTTGGGGACCGCGCTTCCGTGAGAGGTTACCTCCCCGGGTGTCGGGCGGCCATGTCTGTGATCTCCTCCGCGGGGAGTGCGCGGATGTGAATCTGCAAATCGGCGAGTTGGCCGTTGAAGGGGCCGTTCATGCCGGTGCCCAGGCGCAGGGGGGCTTCGCTGTGAAGATTCCATGCGGAGGCGTCGAAACCGGTGCTCTCGGCGACTTGTTTCCCATCGACATAAAGTGTGAGGCGACTGGCGGTCTTCACGGCAGCGATGTGGTGCCAGCCATCGGGCAGCGTGTGATCCCACGAGACCTGCCGGCCCTGTCGCGCGGCCCACACTTTGCCCGAAGGCAGAGTGCTGCAAAAGACCTCGCCCCCACGCTCAGCCATCGTCCACGCGCGGCGATACTCCAC